>JANOUE010000137.1:0-3040 GCA_031416755.1 Hyphomicrobiales bacterium | reverse complement strand
GCCAACCCGGACTTGGTTATGTATTCTGGCGCGAAGGTGAGGAAGGCGGTGCAGGTCCCATTGCCAAGAACATTGGCACTGAACGGACCGATGCAATCAAATCGCAACTCGGTTTAGACGTGGGCGATGGCGCATTCTTTGTTGCTGGCGTTCCCGCCAAATTTTATAAATTCGCCGGTGAAGCCCGCACCAAAGTTGGCACTGATCTCGACCTCATCGCCAAGGACCGTTTTGACTTCTGTTGGATTGTCGATTTCCCGATGTATGAGTGGAACGAAGACGATAAGAAAGTGGACTTCAGCCATAACCCCTTCTCCATGCCGCAAGGCGGATTAGATGCGCTCAACACCCAAGACCCGCTCACCATTAACGCTTACCAATATGACATTGTGTGCAATGGTGTGGAACTTTCATCCGGCGCCATCCGCAACCATCGCCCTGAAGTGATGAAGAAGGCGTTTGAGCTTGCAGGTTATTCCGAAGAGGTTCTGTTGGAAAAATTCGGCGGCATGTACCGTGCTTTCCAATTTGGCGCTCCCCCCCATGGCGGCATAGCGCCTGGTGTGGACCGCATTGTGATGTTGCTTTGCAATGAGCCAAATATACGAGAAGTTGTGCTGTTCCCCATGAATCAGCAGGCCGAGGACCTTTTGATGTCTGCTCCATCGTCAGCAACCCCAAAACAGTTGCGCGAACTCCACATAAGGCTGAATTTACCAGAAAATTAACCGTGATGGGTTGATGATTCGTCCTCAACTGACTAGTTATGCGCCAACCGAACTCACGAGGTCCTATCCATGATGCGCCGACTCTTTGCAGCAGCCCTTGCTGCCTCACTGGTTTTTGCTGTTGTGCCAAACACAACTCAAGCCGCCAACACTGCAACCGAAGCTCAGCTTCTGCTCAAGAAGAAAAAGTTGGCTGCCCAGTTGAAAGCGCTGCAAGCCCAACAGGCCGAGTTGGACAAAACTTTAGCGGCTCATAAAAACCCAGCCGCCAAGAAGGCGGTCAAACTGCTCACAGTCTCTGTCGCCCGCGTGAAAGTGAAACCCGTAAAGCCGGTGCTTGCTACAACAGCGCCAGCCCGTGTGGCCCGACTGCGTGCCTGTGGCTCCTTCGTGCAATGCTTGTTCGGCAGCAAACACCGCCGCGTTAGTACCAATGGAAATTTCCAACGAGCGAGCTTCGGCACCTTGAGCAAATCAGGCCTCTCGAGCCGCACCAGCAATGAAGTGGTCGCGTGGAACGAATCCAAATATCCTGTAGGTTCTTTGATTGTCAAAACCCCTGAACGCGCATTGTATTATGTATCTGGCCCGGGCAAAGCCATTCGCTATAGTGTTGGTGTTGGCAAAGAAGGCATGCAGTGGAGTGGTGTTTCCAAAATTGAACGCAAAGCCGAATGGCCAAGCTGGACTCCGCCACAAACGATGATCGAACGTGAAGCCGCCAAAGGCCACATCATTCCACCCTTCATGGAAGGTGGCCCCGGCAATCCACTCGGCGCTCGTGCCATGTATATTGGCAGTGGCCTTTACCGTGTGCACGGCACTAATAATGAAGCTTCAATTGGAGGTGCTGTATCATCAGGCTGCATCCGCATGATGAATGCTGACGTGATTGATCTCTACGCCCGCGTAAAAATCGGCGCCAAGATTTACGTTTATCAATAAAACTTCCACATTCGAAAAGGGCCGCAACTGTTGCGGCCTTTTTTATTGTCTGTTGACACAAACAAAAAACCTCGGAGGCTGAGGGCCATCCGAGGTCTGATATTTACAAAAAGTTAGAGAAGAATTACTTCTTCTTTGCAGCAGCTTTCTTAGCTGGCTTCTTAGCAGCAGCTTTCTTAGCTGGTTTCTTAGCGGCTTTCTTTGCAGCTTTCTTTGCAGGTTTCTTCGCAGCTTTTTTCGCAGCAGCCATGGTGTTCTCTCCTAGAGATTAAAGTTGTATTTGCCCCACAACGCAGGCCCGACAAACATGATATCAACATCAACAAAAATATTTATTTTTATTTCACGTCGATAACTAGACGTTGGTTTGAACCTCATTATGTGATTCGGCAATATGTCGACACCATGTTGTGTATCGAACGAAGATGGCTAACAAATAGTAAATAGAGCAGTGTTGAGCAAGTAATCAGTACACGGATTATAATTGAGAATTGATTTAGCACCGAAAATAAAGGCTTAAATTGATTGATCTGTACACGGATGAATAAATGTAAATCAATGTCGAGAACGAGCGCATTTCTCTGCAGAAGTGTTATCCACAAATTATTTTCAAACAATCGTTAGATAGAGGTCATTCCAATCTGGATTTCCGCATTCAATGAGATTGATTTTCCACTGACGCGGCCATTTCTTCATGGTCTTCTCACGTTGAATAGCCGTATCAATTTCACTGAAGTCTTCAAACCAAACCAGAGTTTTGACATTGTATTTCTTTGTGAAGCCTTCGATGAGACCTTCTTTGTGTTGTGTGACGCGAGTTGGCAGGTGATTGGTAACTCCAATATAGAGCGTTCCATTCTTCTTACTGGCCAAAATGTAAACGGAATAGATGCGCTCGGTTCTTTGATAGTAGGGCATTTAAAAAACATTGCACACCATCCGCCACTTGTCACCGCAATACCTCCCACTAATGTCATTGCCGGACTTGTTCCGGCAACCCATCTTGGCAACACATTAGCAGTAAGTCGCTCCGCTCAATCAAATACCCAACGCACCCCACCATGGTTCGCCGGAATAAATCCGGCGATGACAACAAGTAGGGAGTTATGGAATTGAATGTTGAGGACGCAACTCCCCTTAATTGTCATTGCCGGACTCGTTCCGACAACCCATCTTTGCAAGGCATGCGATGTGTGACGCTACGCTCAATCAAATACCCAACGCACTCCACCATGGTTCGCCGGAATAAATCCGGCGATGACAAAGGCTGGGGCTGATGTGCATAAAAAATGGCGGGGATTACTCCCCGCCATTTCTCATGTGGATTTGATTTGTCTCACGAACACCCGCTGGTGCTTCCGCACGTG
>JANOUE010000136.1:0-8406 GCA_031416755.1 Hyphomicrobiales bacterium | reverse complement strand
CCGCTGCTTGATTATGATGCTTTATATCGTGTCATGGCCGAGGGGCATTTGCGTGGAGCCATGCTAGAGACATTTGCTGTCGAACCAGTGCCAGCAGATTGGCCCTTGCTGCAATTGCCAAACATCACGTTGACACCGCATATCGCGGGCGCATCCGTGCATACGGTGCGTTACGCAGCGGGATTGGCCGCTGAAGAGGTGCGGCGCTATTTGGCTGGAGAGCCCGCAATCAATCGCTGTTGAGATTTGCTTTGCGGTTTATAGCTTTCAAATTACATATAGAGAACTCTATCCGTGTTTGAACGGCGCATTTTCGAAAACTTTAGCAAGATCAATAAAATGGTCCAGCCAATGGCGATGGATAGATTGCCACCAGAGAGATAAAAATAGACTATTTCGAGAAGCATGCTGAACACCGCGGTAACCCGCAGCCAGAAAATATTTGTCAATATATTAAGTCGTCGCTCAAAATGCTTAGGCGATGTGGCCGATGCTTACGTTGTCGATAATTGAAAAATCCATGATGACCCTAAAATTGCTTGAGCAGTGCTGATGCCAAATTTCCTGATTTACGGATTTCTATGTCGGGCAATTTTAGCCAAACAGCCAAGCGCTTTAATTCGGCAGCCAGGGCGATCGCAGTTTCGGTTTGATCGAGGTGATCTTCAAAATGAATGGCATTGGCGCGCAATGTTCCAGTCTCGCGGTCGGCCTTTAAACAGACACGGCCTGCGAAACCTTCGCCCAAGAGAAAGGGCAGAACGTAATAGCCAAATTTTCGTTTGGGCTGTGGCGTGTAAAGTTCAATTCGATAGTGAAAATTGAAAAGACGTTCGGTACGGTCGCGGTCCCAGCAAATTGGATCAAAGGGTGTGACTAAGGCAGTTACATTGATGCTGCGCGGAATTTTGGCGGAGCGATGGAGATAGGCTTTGGCTTTCCAACCTTCGACGGTTGTTGGTTTTAATATACCGGCTGCAACTGCGTCATCGGTCGCTAGTTTTGCATCTTCTACCGGAAGGCGGAAGTAATCTCGCAGATCAAAGGCGGTGCCAATACCTAAGGCTTGGCCAGATAGATCAATCAGTTGCAATATTGCTTCGCGCTCGCTTGGTGTCTGCAGGTTTAAAATTTCCGCTGGGATGACGCGCTCTGGTAGATCATAGAAGCGCTCAAAGCTTTCGCGTTTGGCTGTGGTCAATAGACCTTGGGCAAATAAAGTTTCGAGAGCTAGCTTGCCTTTGGACCACCCCCACCAGCCACCTTCGCCTTTTGATTTGTCTGGCAAATCACTTTGCGCGGTGGGCCCATGGGACTTGACGAATGCAATTACATTTTTCAGATAGGCTTTTTCAGTGATGGCGAAATCGCGCATCGATTTGTAAATGCCATCACCCTTATGAGCGCGGTTCATGCGCCAGCGCATCAATGGGTGCAGCTCCATGCGCACCAAGCTTGCCTCATGGGCCCAGCATTCAAAGTGGCTGCGGGTTTTGTAAGCCAGAGTGCGCTTGTCCAAAGCGGTGCGATCATAATTGCCAAGCCGGGAAAACAACGGAAGGTAATGTGAACGCGTAAGGACATTCACGCTGTCGATTTGCAACAAATGGAGCCGCTTGAGTTCTTTGTTTTGTGCAGTCCAGCCAGATGCTTCATCAGTTTTAGGTTGCCCAAAACCTTGGGCGGCCAAAGCGATGCGTCTTGCTTCTGAAATATCTAAGCTGCTGCTTCGTGCCATGCTGCTTCGGCGGGGGCGGCTGTGCCTGCGGGCAGGGATTTACTATAACGGTAAACCGTTGAGCAATAGGGGCAGATGATTTCGTCGGCAGCACCCATATCCATAAACACATGCGGATGATCATGGGGCGGGGTGGCGCCGATACACATAAATTCTTTGGCATTCACTTCAATGCGGGCCAGACCCATTGAATTTTGAAAATGTGGTGTGGAACCTTGCGCCATGATAACCCCTGATTTGATTGGTGTGGATTAGCAAGAAAAAGAGCGCGATGCAAAAGTTCAATTCGGATGGTGTGGAAATTGCTTATGAAGTGTGGGGAGAGGGGCCGCCAGTGCTGCTCATCCATGGTTTTGCTTCAAATGCTTTCGTCAATTGGCGCGATACGCATTGGGTGAAAGTGCTCACCGAGGCAGGCCACAGGGTGATTGCCCTTGATAATCGCGGACATGGACAAAGCGAGAAGCTTTATGATTCTGCCTTGTATTCTGCGGCGATTATGGCGGAGGATGCAAGGCGGCTGCTTGAGCATTTGAACATCGCGCAAGCGGATGTCATGGGATATTCTATGGGGGCTCGCATAGCGGCTTTTTTGACGATGGCGCATCCTGATAGGGTTCGGCGCGCTGTATTTGCGGGGCTGGCTTCGCGGATGATTACTGGCGTGGGTGGGGCCGAAGAGATTGCGCTAGCGCTGGAAGCCGATTCTCCTGCTTTGGTTGAAGATCGTGGGGCCCGTGGTTTTCGCTTATTTGCCGATCAAACCAAGAGCGATCGCCGTGCGCTGGCCGCTTGCATTCGCGCTTCACGGGTGAAGATTAAATTTGAAGCATTGGCAGCTATTTCAGTTCCTACTCTGGTAGTTGCGGGCGAGATGGACGACGTGGCTGGTGATGTGGGTGAGTTGGTTTCAGTCATTCCTGGTTCTCGCGGCGTGGTTTTAGCCAAGCGCAATCATATGAATGCCGTGGGGGATCGGGGCTATAAGGATGCAGTTCTTGGCTTCTTTGCTGAGAAAGCCTAGAGCTTCCGGCAACGGAGAGTCTCAATGTCGGTATTGCAAATTGTTTTAATTGCGTTGGTTTTGGCTGCGCTTGGGTTGGCGGCAGTGGCTTATCGCTTGCGCAAGTTCATCGCGTTGGTGCGCAACAAAGCTCGCGGCGAGAACCGTGATTATTTGTGGAACTTACTTTACAGTTTGGATTGGACCGGAACGACGACCAATAATTATGGTTATGCGCCGGCAGAAACATCCGGTGCTGAACGGTTTCAACTGCAAATCTATGCTGAATTGCTCAAGCTGCATGCAGCCAAAGCAAAAAATGCAAAGCACACTGATTTGCTTGAAGTCAGTTGCGGGCAGGGCGGGGGATTGGCGCATTTGGTGCAAACTTGGCCATCGCCAATTAAAGCCATTGGTATGGATAAATCAGAAAATGCGGTTGCGTCTTGCCGCAGATCTCATGTGCAGGTTCCAAATTTGAGTTTTGCAGTTGGTGATGCTCTGGCCATTCCCTTTGCGGATGCAAGTTTCGATGTTGTTGTGAATGTGGAAGCTTCTGGCGACTATGGCGATTATGAAAAATTTTTCAGTGAGGTGCACCGCGTTTTACGCAACGGTGGTGTGTTCCTTTACACTGACACATGCAAAGCTAATTTAGTGGATAGCACCATGCTGGCCTTAACTGATGCTGGTTTTAAAGCTAACTTCCGCGATATTGCACCCAATGTTGTGGCCGCCAGCATTGCGGATACACCGCGCCGTCTGGACCTGATCAAAACCCGCGTGCCGTTTCTCTATCGCTGGCTCATAAAAGATGCGTTCGAAAATTATGCTGCTGTTGAGGGCAGTGGGCGCTTGGAGAAATTAAAAAATGGCCGTTTGGCTTATTTGATGACGAAGGCGGAGAGAGTTTAGGCTTAGAAAAAAACTTGATCCATAGGCTCCAACACATTATCCCCCCTGATAAATTAAGGGTCATCACATGTTAGAAGCTGCCAAGCGTATTGCTGAAAAGAAAGACTGGATCAAAGGCGCCACGGGCGATTGGGAGATTATTATTGGGCTGGAGGTTCATGCTCAAGTAACTTCCAAATCCAAGCTCTTTTCTGGAGCTTCTGCGGAATATGGTGGTGCGCCCAATGACCATGTCTCAATGGTAGATGCGGCCATGCCCGGCATGCTTCCGGTGATTAATGCCTTCTGCGTGGAGCAGGCGGTGCGCACGGGGCTGGGATTGAAAGCCGAGATCAACACTTATTCAGTGTTTGATCGCAAGAATTATTTCTATGCCGACCTGCCACAAGGCTATCAAATTTCGCAGTTCAAGCAGCCCATCGTGGGTGAAGGTGTTGTGACCATTGATTTAGACGACGGCAAATCAATTCCAGTGCGGGTGGAGCGGTTGCACTTAGAACAGGATGCGGGGAAATCATTGCATGATCAGCACCCCAATATGAGTTTTGTGGATCTCAACCGTTCTGGCTGTGCGCTGATGGAAATTGTCTCGAAGCCTGATATGCGCTCGGCCGATGAGGCTAAAGCATATGTGACCAAGCTGCGCCAGATTATGCGCTATCTCGGCACCTGTGATGGCAATATGGAACAGGGCTCTCTGCGGGCGGACGTGAATGTTTCCGTGCGCAAGCCTGGCGATGTCTTTGGTACGCGCTGCGAAATTAAAAACGTTAATTCCATCCGCTTTATGGGGCAGGCCATTGAATATGAGGCGCGCCGCCAGATTGGCATTTTGGAAGATGGTGGAAAGATTGATCAGGAAACTCGCCTTTATGATGCGAAAAAGGGCGAAACACGGTCTATGCGCTCCAAGGAAGAAGCGCATGACTATCGTTATTTCCCAGACCCTGATTTGTTACCGCTGAAGCTTGATCCCGCCCGTGTGGCCGCACTTAAAGCCAGCCTGCCGGAATTGCCCGATGAGAAGAAGGCGCGGTTTGTTTCCAATTATGGCCTTTCGGTTTATGATGCGACAGTTTTGGCAGCGGAACCTCCTTCGGCAGATTTTTATGAAACTGTGGCAAAGGGAAGAGATGGCAAACTATCTGCAAATTGGGTAATTAATGAGCTCTTTGGAAGGTTGAACAAAGAGGGCAAAACCATTGAAACCACTCCGGTTTCTGCCGTCCAAATCGGTGGCATTGTGGATCTCATTACGGCCGGTACAATATCCGGCAAGATTGCCAAGGATGTGTTTGAGATCGTGTGGACCGAAGGTGGAATTCCGGCTGAAATCGTAGCAGCGCGCGGGCTTGTTCAGGTGACGGATTTGGGTGCCATTGAAAAAGCTGTGGATGAAATTATTGCTGCCAATCCAGATAAAGTGGAGGCTGTGAAGCTAAAGGCTTCGATGCTTGGCTGGTTTGTCGGGCAGGTGATGAAAACCACCGGCGGTAAGGCTAATCCGCAATCTGTGAATGATTTGCTGAAAAGCAAGTTGGGCGTTTGAAGTTTTAATATTTAATAGCTATCTTGTTGTGGAAGGATTTGTGCAATGCCAACTATACCTTTCACCAATCGTAAAGTTCGTGATTTTACTTATTTAGAAAAAATCACACGGAAGGGTATGACCCAAAAGGATTGGAAATCTGCTGCTGGCAGTGCCTTGGGTAGTTTTGACGAACCTGAATATATTTTTCGAGAACGCAATGTAGCAAAGTCCGCCTTAGCGATTTCTGATGTTGGCGTTTACCGCGTCCGGCCTGCTGCTGTCACTCGCTTGGCGAATGAGCATCAAGCAAGGATCATATATGTTTTTGATCTCGCCAAGGAAGCGTTCGGTGATCAAGAACTGGCAACTAAATTCATGAAGGCAAAACACCCCCAGCTTCACAAAACACCTTTGCAAAAGTTAGACACAGAATGGGGCGGAAGGGAAGTTGAACGCATCTTGAATTCAATGATCTACGGCTTACCAGCCTAGGGCTATGGCAACAAAACTGGCGACCGATGTTCTGCCAGCGCTTCGCCTTTATCGAATTGCTTCACGCAGTCACAAAATATTTGATGGTACTGGCGCTGCTATTGTGGGTGGCCGATGGAATCAGATTGGCACATTGGTGATTTATACGTCGACAAGCCTTGCAGCTGCCAAATTAGAACTATTAGCCCACATAGGATTCGGCGGATTACCAAAGCATTATTCGTTTGTAGAAATATTAATTCCGGACAATGCTCAAGTGGAAATCTACCGTGGAAAGTCGCCACCAGAAAATAGAATTAAATCCGTGGCGTGGGGAACGAGTTGGCAAATGAAAGGGAAAACTTTGCTCGCACGAGTCCACTCGCAAGCATCACCCGGTGAATTCAATTTCGTCATAAATCCCAGCCATCCAGGTGTTTTGCGCTTGATCGTAAGTAAAGAGCAACCGGCGAAATGGGATTCTCGTCACTTTACTTAGTTCGTCCGCAATCTTGAATGATTTATTGCGGAGGAAACTCGACATTAACCAATAAATGTAAAATTTTATTAACTATTTCCAATTGCTTACGGTGTTTGCTATAGTCCGTGTGCTGATTATCAGTACACAAACGATTATAGGAGTTTGCCCTCATGGCAAAATCGGCCAAGCGGGCAGTTAAAAAGTCTGGGCCTGCTAAGAAAGCGCTGCCTAAAAAAGTGGCAAAACCTGTGAAATCTCCAGTTTCTCGCGGTCCAACGCCTGCTGAGAAGGGGCGTTTTACGCTTTATGGCTTTGCGTCGTCGACCAACACATACACAGCAGCCCTCATGCTGTCTTTGTGCAAGCATCCGTTCTCGTATATTCATGTGAACTTGCGCGAAGGGGCACACAAGCAACTCGATTTTCTGGTTAAGAACCGTTACGGCCAAGTGCCGGTCTTGCGCGATGGGCAAACCGTCGTGGTACAATCAGCGGCAATCCTCATGCATTTGTCGGACTCGCTGGGCAAATTTGATCCCAAAACACCATTTGAGCGCAATCGCATGCGCGAATGGTTGTTCTGGCAGTGGGATAAGTTGGCCGTGCCAGTATTCCGATTGCGCGCGAGATCCAAGGGTCTTCGCCAATTCGGTGATGAAGTGCGCATTATGTATGATACAGAAGCTAGGGCCGCCCTGGCAGTCTTGGAATTGGAACTTGGCAAAACTGAATGGGTCGTTGGCAAAAAGCCAACAGTTGCTGATGTGGGAATTTATGGTGTTTTGCGTTATGCACCAGAAGCTAATATCGAGCTTGGGCACTATCCAAATATTACTGCTTGGAAGAAGAGGTTTGAAGAA
This sequence comes from Hyphomicrobiales bacterium, assembly GCA_031416755.1. Classification (GTDB taxonomy): domain Bacteria; phylum Pseudomonadota; class Alphaproteobacteria; order Rhizobiales; family Aestuariivirgaceae; genus Aestuariivirga. The sequence continues at coordinate 1,407 of JANOUE010000136.1, read as the reverse complement.
TTGCCCGGGTTTGCTACACCAGAGCAACTTCTCCCGATGGAGAGCAGACTCATCTGATCAATTCATAAGGCAAATCGCGTGTTCCCTGTTGCAACTCCCAATAACACACCACCTGCAGCAGCAGACGCAAAGCCAAAACCCAAGCAACACCGCGATTGGAGTGGTGCTGCTCTTGCATTACTGGTAGGTGTTCTCGGTCTGATTTTTGCGCGGCTTGGGCATTTGTGGATTGCCTTTGATGTTGTGTCACAATTCTCGGTTCAATTTCTTTTCTTAGTTTTGGCTGCTGTTCTCGGTATGGCTAGTCCACGAATGAAAGGGCTGGTTGCTACAATTTTCCTTGCAATATTTGTGGTTGGCTATGCGCTGTGGCCACATTTAGTTTCAACGGGTGAGGTTAAAACAACGGCACTTGCTGCAGGCGAACAACAATTGAAAGTGGCAAGCTTTAATACTTATGCCAATAATCATGACTACCAAGGAATTGTAAATTCAGTTCTGGCCATGGATGCTGATGTTGTAACACTGATTGAAATGGAGCAAGGTAAGGTTGGTGTTTTAGCTGCACTCAAACAAAAATATCCCTATCAATTTGACTGCAGCATTGTTCACAGCTGCCATCTCGCGATAATTTCGAAATATCCTTTGAGCGATATGGAATCGCAGGCCTTATGGGAAGGTCCTCCCTATATTCGGGCGTCGCTGGGGCCGCAGTTTGGTGGTCTCACACTGTTTGGCGTGCACACGACACGGTTTCCGCACTCGCGGGCTCAGTTCAAACAAGTGAATGCTTTGGTCAAGTTGGTCGAAGCACTGCCTGGCCGCGTGGTGATGATGGGTGATTTTAACTCCACACCATTTTCACGCATCAATCAAACCGTGTCTATTGGTTTGGGATTTACGCGGCTTACGCAATTGCCAACCTGGCCTGCCACAGTTGGATTTCCGCAATTGGCGATTGATCACATTTTTGTAAGCCCGGGTATTCGTGCCATCAGTGAGGAGCGGATTGGCGACAGCGCTGGCTCTGATCATTTTCCAATTTCCATAGTGCTCGCCATTTCGCCACCTTGAGTGGTGGTGAATGGCGTGTAAAGAAATCACAGTAAAATTGCGATTAATTTTATTTAAGTTGCTGATTTATAATGGTAATTATTGCATGCTTAAGAATTGAATAAAGTCTCATTCAATTTTTCTTAAGCGTGTCTTTTAACGCCGCGTTGTTTTGGCGAGCGCAAATTGAACCTATCAACGGACACCAATAATCGGTCCATAACAGATGGGGATAAAAATGATTTCGAACGCACAGATTATGCAAAGCTTGAATCCAGTTAAAGTTGCTGCAGAAGATCTTTTTGCATTGGGTATGGAATATTGCATGGGCAAAACTGTGCCGCAAAATTATAT
>JANOUE010000135.1:0-17488 GCA_031416755.1 Hyphomicrobiales bacterium | reverse complement strand
CAATACTTATTGGCGAGAACTACATCCAAGAGAGGAATTGGACATATTTCTTGCAGGTAAAATTGGAAAGATTGTTGAATTTTCGTCACTTCAAATGGAAATTGAACACAAATCCGGCACCTCCAAACTACCGTTACCGTTTTTGCTTTGGTCTGACGAGAATCTTGGCACCTACTATTGAGATAAGTAGTCGCTACCCGATCAGAATCAAGATTACATTGGGATTACGTTTAGATGAAAACAAGCCTAGAGGTTTTCCGGCCTCAATCCTGTCGTCTTCGCAATCCGCGATAGCATTGATGGTCCAATCTCTTCGCCATCGTGGAAAGCAAAGACAACATCAGGCCAATTTTCACGGGACAATGTGCGGTGCGAGCCTGATTGACGCTTGACCACCCACCCCAATTTCAGCAGTGCCGCCAAAACGCGTTTACCTTTGGTTGCTGGAAACCCGCTCATGCAGCGGCGACAACAATCCGCACGTCCATTGGACGTGATTCGCCATGTTCAATGCGTTCGGCCAGAACACGCAAGGCTAGTGCTTCCGCTTTGCCCACGGCTTCCATTTCCGTGGTGCCATAAGCCAGCACGCCTGCAAGTTCTGGCACTTCGGCAATCCAGCGACCGTCAGTTTCGCGTTCTGTTTCAAAAGTCAAATTCATGGGCTAGATATAACATCAAATTCAATTGAGTCATAGCCCCATGCCCCAACCTATCCGCATTGCAACCTCGGCCCCACTCATTCTCGCAAGCGTCAACCAGCGTTATAAAGTGGGGCCGGATGCTGGCATGAAACTGCAGTGGGAAAAGCTGATGCAGGATTTTGGGCGCATTGAGGGTCAGGTGGGTGCCAAGGTGGAGATTCATATTCCGGTGAAGTCTTAAAATACTGTCATCCCGACGTAAGTCGGGACCCAGACTTTCAACACATCAGGTTGCGGACATTCTGGGTCCCGTCTTTCGACGGGATGACAAATAATAAAATGCTTAATGCGCTCCGGCCATCTCCACGCCCGCTTGCCCGCGATTTTCGCGCAAAGTATAAACCATCAATCCGGCCAGAACCGCCGTGCCAAAGGCCAGCCACCACAATTCAGAGTACCGCGCAAAGAGGTCAAACAAATAGCCGCCTGTAAATGCGCCCACGGCTCCACCCAGCGCATGGCCGCCAGAGATCATGCCCATGGCGAGGCCCATGATTTTCAAGCCGAGATGCGAGGCCACCAAGCTTGCGGTGGGTGGCACGGTGGAATAATCGAAAATGCCGTAGATCACCGCAAACAGGAACATCATTTCATATGAGGTGCCCACATACATGAGCACGATAAACGAGAATGAGCGCATGATATAAATGCTGCCCAACAAGAGCGGTCGGTTCATGCGGTCAGTTAAATAGCCCGCTGCAAACATGCCACAGAAATTCAGCGCTGCCGTTAATGCATATATGCCTGAGGCTGGCACCGGCGGAAAACCACAAAAAGCGGCATAGGGCAGGAAATGGGTTTCAATAGCTCCGGTGGTGGTGATGCCGCAGATGAAGAAGCTCCAAAATAAAATATGGAAGGTTGGATTGCTGAGCAGAAATTTGAGCCTTGCACCCAAGGGCTCATCGGAAATGGTTTCAGATTTTGCCGCTGCTTCTGCGGCGGTGGGTTTCAGCATCCACCAGATGACGCCCGCCATACCAAAGCAGGTGATGGACACGGCAAGCATGGACCAGCGCCATGAAAAATAACCCAAACTTAAAGTAAGAAGTGGCACAGTTATGAATTGCCCCACGGTGGAGCCGGAATTGGCAATGCCATTGGCCAACCCGCCATTTTCTTTGAACAGTTTGGCAAGGGCTGTTGACACCAAATGGGCGTTGGCAGTAGCAAAGCCGATGCCGCCCAGCACGCCATATCCCATGATATAAAGCCCAGCGATGGGCACTGTGGCGAAGGCCAAGAAGCTGGCCGATACGACAAGCAGACCCGCTGTAAGCATGGCTCTGGCGCCAAAGCGATCCGCCAAGTTGCCAGCCACCGGAGAAAAGATCCCCATCACAATAAAGGCCACTGATTGGCCAGAGCCGATGAAAGTTTTAGACCAGCCTAAATCGCGCACCCAGACATCGGTCATGATTGAAACTGATTGGCGCGCAGACATGACAATGGAAAGTGTGGCAAAGCACAGCCACACCACGATCCACGGATTAATTCTAGGGTTCATCCGCGAAGGGCTTTGCGTGGTCATGGCTTATCCTGCCACGCCCTCACTGTGGCGGCTAGCTTTTTTCGTGCAATTGCCCATATAAGGCGCAATCATGTCTTATGCATTTCGAAAAATGAACGGTCTTGGCAATGATTTTGTGGTGTTAGATGCCCGCAAGAAACCCATTGCCATTTCCGAAACTCAAGCCCGCGCCATTGCTAATCGCAAGACTGGCATCGGCTGCGATCAGCTCATTGTTATGGAAAAATCTTCGGTTGCTGATGTGCGCATGCGGATTTGGAATGCAGAAGGGGGCGAGGTTCCATCTTGTGGTAATGCTTCGCGCTGCATTGCGGATTTGATTTTTAACGAGACTGGCGAAAACACTGCAACCATTGACACCAAGGGTGGATTTTTGATTGCCACCAAGGCTGGCGATAAAATGGTGACGATTGATCAGGGGCTGCCGAAATTTAAGTGGCAAGATATTCCGCTTTCTGAACCCTTTGCCGATACGCGCCATGTGGAACTGCAATATGGGCCGATTGATGCGCCGCTGATTCATTCGCCCTCAGTTGTGAATGTGGGCAACCCGCATTGCATATTCTGGGTGAATGATTTGGACGTGGTGGATTTAGGCCGCGCTGGGCCGATGCTGGAAAACCATCCGTTGTTTCCGAACCGCGCCAATATCACTTTTGCTAAAGTTGTGGCGCGCGATCATGTTATATTGAAAGTGTGGGAACGTGGTGCCGGCCTCACCCAAGCTTGTGGCACGGCGGCCTGTGCGGTGATGGCTGCTGGCCACCGCATTAAAATTATTGATGCTGCAGCCCGCATTACTTTGCCGGGTGGCGATTTGTTTATGAGCGTGCGGACAAGCGATGGCCATATCTTGATGACCGGGCCTGCCGCTTATGACTTTGACGGTGTGTTGCCAGAGGGACTTCTCACGTGACGGAACTTCAAACCTTCGGCTGCCGCCTCAACACATTTGAATCTGAAATTATGCGCGGCCATGCTGATAAAGCGGGCTTAGAGAATGCCATTATTTTTAACACCTGTGCCGTGACAGCAGAAGCCACACGCCAAGCGCGTCAAGCCATTCGCAAAGCCCATAAAGAACAGCCCGACGCGCAAATTATCGTAACCGGATGTGCGGCTCAGACTGATCCAGAAATGTTTGCTGCCATGCCCGAAGTTTCGCGCGTGTTGGGCAATGAAGAAAAATTGCAGGCGTCGTCATGGGTGGTGGGTTCCAATCGCCCGCGTGTTGATGTGTCTGACATTATGAGCGTGCGCGAAACGCGGCCGCCGATGATTGACCGCATGGCGGCGCGAACACGCGCCTTTGTGCAAGTGCAAAATGGCTGTGACCATCGCTGCACGTTTTGTATCATTCCATTTGGCCGGGGCAATTCGCGCTCGGTGCCGATTGTTGATGCAGTCGAGCAAGTGCGGCGCTTGGTGGCCATGGGCCATGCTGAAGTTGTTCTCTCTGGGGTTGATCTGACGTCTTGGGGGGCTGATTTAGAGGGTGCCCCCAAACTCGGGTCGCTGCTCGCGCGGATTTTGAATTCTGTGCCTGATCTCAAGCGTTTGCGGTTATCTTCGATTGATTCAATCGAAGCCGATGACGAGATGGTTGAAGTGATCACTGGGGACGCCCGCGTGATGCCGCATCTTCATCTGTCGCTGCAATCGGGCGATAATATGATTCTGAAGCGCATGAAGCGCAGGCACAGCCGCGAACACACAATTGGCTTTTGCGAAACTCTTCGCGCCAAGCGGCCAGACATGGTTTTTGGGGCTGATATAATCGCAGGCTTTCCCACTGAGACAGATCACATGTTTGAGAACTCGATGAAGATTGTCGACGAATGTGGGCTTACTTATTTGCATGTGTTTCCTTATTCATCGCGCCCAGACACAGCGGCCGCTAAAATGCCAATGGTGGAGCAATCCGTTATCAAGCGCCGCGCAGCCTTGTTGCGAGCTAAGGGCAAAGTGCGCCTGGAAAATTTTCTACGCCACGAAGTTGGGGCATCGCGGGCCGTGCTGGTTGAAACGCCAACACAAGGCCGCACCGAACATTTTGCTCTGGCAAAATTTGAAACGGCAATGGTGCCAGGTGCTGTAGTGCAGACGCGCGTTCAAAGTGCTACAGCGGCGCATCTTCATGTGGGGATGTGATGGCTGGATTTTTCAAAAAACTCTTTAATCGGATTACGGGCAAGCCTTCTGAGGATGCGCAAGTTGAACACGCTCAAGCAGCGCTGCCAGCCCCTGAGCCAGTTGTTGAAATTGTTGCGCCCAAAGTTAAAGCCAAGAAAGTTGAGCCTAAAAAAGTTGAGCCTAAAAAAGTTGAGAAGGCAAAGCCTGCGCCTAAGGCTCCGGTAAAGGCGGCACCTAAAGCCAAAGCCAAAACTGTTGAGCCACCGCCCAAGAAGCAAGCGGTAAAGAAGCCTACACCTCAGAAATCCGAGCCGGTTAAAAAGGCGGCACCTGCGCCAGTTGCAAAGCCAAAACCTGAAATCAAGACGCCGCCGCCACCACCTGTGGAAATTGTCGAAGAAGTTAATCTTGCTCCAGCACCAACACCGCAGCGCAGCGGCTGGTTTTCGCGGCTCACTCAAGGGCTTTCCAAATCATCAAAGTCGATCACCGGATCGATCACGGCTATTTTCACCAAGCGCAAGCTTGATAAGGAGACGTTGCAAGAGCTTGAAGACACATTGATCCAAGCTGATCTTGGCATTGCGGTCTCTGAGCGCATCATCGCTGCCGTCGCTCACGGGCGCTATGATAAGGAAATTGATCCCGAAGAAGTGAAGCAAATTCTGGCGGATGAAGTGGCGAAGGTTTTAAAACCTGTCGAAGTGCCGTTTAATTTTGGTTCAGAAAAACCATATGTAATTTTAGTCGTTGGTGTGAATGGCTCTGGCAAAACCACCACCATTGGCAAGCTTGGCGCCATTGCCACCTCTGAAGGTTTCAAAGTGATGTTTGCGGCTTGCGATACATTTCGTGCAGCGGCAGTTGAGCAACTGACGGTTTGGGGCAAGCGCATTGGCGCCACAACTAAATCAGCCGCCATTGGCGCAGACTCGGCGGGTCTGGCATTTGATGCGCTAAAACAAGCGCGTGAAGATGGCACTGATATTTTATTCATCGACACGGCCGGCCGACTCCAAAATAAAGCCTATCTCATGGACGAGCTTGATAAGGTGGTTCGCGTCATTAAAAAAATGGATGCCGCAGCGCCACATGCTGTTCTTTTGGTTCTCGATGCCACCACCGGGCAGAATGCTTTGGCGCAAGCTGAAATCTTTACTAAGGTTGCCGGTGTGACGGGCTTGATTATGACAAAACTAGATGGCACAGCGCGTGGCGGCATTCTTGTTGCTATTGCCGAAAAGTTTAGATTGCCAATTCACGCCATTGGTGTAGGCGAGAGCATTGATGATTTGCAGCCATTTGACGCGCAAGGCTTTGCGCGCGCTATCGCAGGATTTGAAAATTAATGAGCCAGACCAAAAAACAAATTTTAGAACTTGGACCGTTGCTGGTGTTCTTTCTCACCAATTGGAAATTTGGAATTTTCTATGGCACTGCGGTGTTTATGGTGGCGACTGCCATTTCGTTGATTGTCACTTATATGCTCACCGGAAAAGTTGCGAAGTTTCTGCTGGTCAGTGCAATTTTTGTCTGTGTGTTTGGCGGGCTGACGCTCTATCTGCAGAATGATATTTTTATTAAAATCAAAGTGACGCTGGCCAATCTTGTTTTTGCTAGCGCACTTTTTGGTGGACTTTATTTCAGACGCTTGTTCATCAAGGATATTATGGGCCACGCCATGGAATTGCCAGATGCCGTTTGGAAATCGCTGACGTTGCGCTGGGGGACGTTTTTTCTCGCTATGGCTGCTTTGAACGAATTTGTGTGGCGGACTTATCCAACAGACACATGGGTCACCTTCAAGGCCTTTGGTTTGATTGGACTTACTTTCGTGTTTGCACTTGCGAATGCGCCCCTCATGGCTCGCCATATGAAAGATGAAACACCGGAAAAAACTTCATCCGCAGACTGATTATCCGTACACGGTTGATTGGCAAATTAACATGTCAAGTCTTGCTTTGATAATAAATTTAGACCCAGTTGCAACAGGTGAAAATTTTTTTGCGTTTTCGCTTGCCGCGTTTGCAATGACTCGCTAGGACTCTCCAGCTTCAAGAAAAAGACTAACCCTTCGGCCAGCTTGAAGGGTGTTGGCAATGCTCCTTGATAATTGGGGGGGACAGTGCCGGCGGGGAACAGGGAACGAGATGTCGGGTCAAAAAGAAACGAAACAATTTTCGAAATCATTTTCGCATTTGTTGAAGCGTGCCGTACAATATTCAGTTCATCTGTATATGGCAGAAGTTGGCAGCACGGGTTTAACCCACCGGCAATTTACGGTGCTTTCAGCGGTTGATAGCAATGATGGCAAAAGCCAAACTGAATTGGTGAAGGTGACGGGCATTGATCGCTCCACCTTGGCTGATCTGGTTTCGCGGCTGATGGCGCAAGGTTATTTGCAACGCCGCCGAAGCAAAGAAGACGCGCGCACCAATGCCATTCGCCTCACACCCGTTGGAAAGAAAATGTTGAAGTCGGCGCAATCTGGTGCTGAAGATATTGACAAGAATATGCTTGCTGCGTTTTCAGCAACTGATAGGCGCAACCTGATGGATTGTCTTTCGGCATTGGCCGTTGAGATGGATATGGTTGATGAAAAAGCACCCGCTCCAGAAACTGGCAAAGTGAAACTGCGCCGCAAGATTTAATCGGTGTTCAGGTCTTTCATTTGTTTTGCGAGCTTGCGGTCGCGCAACACCATAAAGAATATGAGGCCGATCAAGCACAGGCTTGTCAGAGCATAACTGATGATAACCACATCGACGTGGGGTGCCGAATAATCCATTAGTGATTTCCAATTTCAGTAAGCCGGATCTGGCGCAATTTACGCGCAGCAATTTCACTGCGCATTGAAATCAATAGAAGTGAGACAAACAGAGTTGCGTAAGCAAGTGCCATGAGAAATAGCGGCAAAAGCATTGAGCTATCAATCGAAGGCCCGCCGATTTTTAGAATGCTGGCTGGTTGGTGCAATGTGTTCCACCAATTCACAGAAAATTTCACGATTGGCACATTGATCACACCAACGATGGCAACGACCCGTGCGACATCGGCTGCGCGGTGCGGATTGTCAATGCTGCGCCATACCGCGATATAACCTAAGTAAAGCAGCATCAACACAAACATCGACGTCAAACGCGCGTCCCACACCCACCAAGTGCCCCACATGGGTTTGCCCCAGAGAGAACCTGTGGCTAAGGCTAGAAAACAATAGACTGCCCCAATGGGAGCTGCTGATTTTGCCGCTGCATCCGCTAAGGGATGGCGGAAGATGATGGCGACGGCGCTGAAGATCGCCATGCTTACATAAATGAAGAGCGCCAGTGATGCCGCTGGCACATGCACATACATAATTCGCACCGTCTCACCTTGGCGGGCATCAGGTGGGCTGGTGACGAGGCCCGTGTAGAGACCTGCTGCAAATAGCACGGCCGTTAAACCAATTGACCAAGGCAAAGCAACATTGGCGAGTTTTAAAAACAGAGTGGGATTGGCAAATCTTTGCATCAGGCTTCCTTTAGCGCAAATAGGCTTTGAGGGCCGTGGCGCTGGCCCAGGGGGCCACAGCTAAACTCATCAGAGTTATGGCACTTAGCACAATCAATGCCGGTGCAGAACTGCTTGGGCCAAGACTGGCGGTCGCAGCCGCCACACCGAAAATGAGGACTGGCACATAAAGCGGTAAAATGAGCAGTGACACAAGCAGACCGCCACGGCGCAAACCAGCGGTAACAGCGCCGCCAATGCTGGCCAACATGGAAAGGGCCAAGGATCCCATGATCATTGTAGTCCAGAGTATCGGCAATTGTCGCGGGTCAATATTCAGCAAAAGCCCAAGTGGAGGTGTGATCAAAGCCAGAGGCAAGCTTACGGTGAGCCAATGGCTTGCGGCTTTCACGAAAGTGACTATTTCAAAAGGCAAGGCCCCCATGGCCATCACATCAAGGGAGCCATCTTCAAAGTCTTGTTGAAACATCCGGTCAGCTGTTAATAAAACGGCGAGCAACAATGCAAGCCACATAAGGCCAGGAGCAAGGCGCTGCAGCAGGGCTTGATCAGGTCCAGTTGCGAGGGGCACCAAAACCATCACTGAAAGGATAAATCCCAGAGCAGCGCCAAAGCCACCGCCTTGCCTTCGGGCGAGCAGCACATCTCGCTTTAACAAGGCCAGCACTGCATTTTTCATTGTTTCACCTTTCCAAGGTGAAGGGTGGTTGCAGATTTGAAACCAAGATCAGTGTGAGTGGCCACTAGCACTATGCCGCCAGATTCGAGGTGCCGGGTGATTTGATCTTTTAGAACCACGCGCGACGGGGAATCGAGGCCAACATCTGGTTCATCAAGCAGCCAGATGCAGCGCGGTGCGGCGTGGAGGCGCGAAAGTGCTAACCTGCGCTTCTGACCTGCCGATAAAAGCAGGGCTTGATCAGCCGCTAGTGTTGCAAGATTGAAAGCTGAAAGAGGTATTTTATCACCGCCCAAAAAACCTGACCAGAACTGCAAATTTTCCACCACAGTTAAGGCGGCCTTGTTGGCGTCGGCATGGCCTATGTAGTGGGCCTGTTCGGCAAGGGTTGCATCAGGCACTCCATTTTCAAGGGTAATAGAGCCAGCGCTTGGTGTATTCAAACCTGCCAGCAAGCGCAGCAGGGATGATTTTCCCGAGCCATTTGGCCCGCGCAATTCCAGCATATCACCAGCTTTCACTGCAAAGCTGAGATTCGAAAAAACCAAACGGCCGCCACGTTCGCAAGCGATATTCTCGGCTTTGAGCCGCAGCGGCAATTTCATGGTTAAACCATATATTGACCGCCATTGGCGCTTAAGGTGGCTCCGGTGATAAAGCCTGCGCCATCATCGGTGAGGAAAGCCACACAGCGGGCTATTTCTTCGGGTTCACCCACACGGCCAACCGGAATGGAAGGCAAGATGCGCTCATTCATAACTTTTTCGGGAACGGCCCTCACCATTTCAGTTCCAATATAGCCGGGTGCAATAGCATTTACTGTTATGCCTTTTGCAGCACCCTCTTGGGCCAGTGATTTGACAAAGCCAATTTCGCCAGCTTTGGCGGCGGCATAATTGGCTTGGCCCATTTGGCCTTTTTGACCATTGATAGAAGAGATACACACGATGCGGCCAAAGCCACGGTCGCGCATGCCGCTCCAAATTGGTTGGGTCATGTTGAATAGCGAGTTCAAGTTGGTGTTCAAAACCTCTTGCCATTGTTGTGGGGTCATTTTGTGGAACATCGCATCACGCGTAATGCCGGCATTGTTGATGAGAATGTCAACTGGTCCAATTTCGGCTTCAATGGTTTTCAAAGTTGCGGCACAGGTTTCGTAAGAGGAGACGTCGCATTTATAAACGGCAATGCCAGTTTCTGCTTTAAAGGCGTTAGCGGCGTCATCATTGCCAGCATAGATGGCTGCAACTTTGCAACCCTTGGCAATGAGTGCTTTTGAAATTGCTGCGCCAATCCCTCTGGTGCCACCTGTAACAACTGCAATACGTGTCATTTCATCTCTCCCATTAACGTTCTAAGCACATTAGCGTTCTAAGCACATGGCAACGCCCATGCCGCCACCAATGCATAATGTTGCGAGACCCTTCTTGGCATTTGAACGCTTCATTTCAAACAACAAAGTGTTGAGCACGCGAGCCCCCGATGCACCGATGGGGTGACCGATGGCAATTGCTCCACCATTCACATTCACTTTGGCCGTGTCCCAGCCCATGTCTTTATTCACAGCGCAGGCTTGAGCGGCAAAGGCTTCATTGGCCTCAATCACATCCAGATCAGCCGCATTCCATCCGGCTTTCTTCAAGGCAGCGCGAGAAGCTGGGATTGGACCTGAACCCATGATCGCAGGGTCCACGCCAACGCTGGCCCATGAGGCAATGCGAGCAAGTGGTGTGAGGCCGCGCTTTTGGGCTTCAGCTGCTGTCATCAAAATCACCACAGCTGCGCCATCATTGATGCCCGAAGCATTGGCCGCAGTTACAGTGCCGTCTTTCATAAAGGCAGACCGCAGCTTGCTCACACTTTCGAGGGTGACACCCTTCTTGATATATTCATCATCGCTTACAATTACATCGCCTTTGCGGCCAGCGATGGTGACCGAGCAGATTTCATCTTTGAATTTTCCAGCTGCTTGTGCGGCTTCAGCTTTGTTTTGAGAAGCTACAGCAAAGGCATCTTGTTGGTCACGGGTAATTTGCCATTTGGTGGCGACATTTTCAGCGGTGGTTCCCATATGGTAGCCGTTGAAGGCATCCCACAAACCATCTCTAATCATGGTGTCGATCATTTGATAGTCACCCATTTTTACGCCATCACGCAAATGTTGCGCATGCGGGGCTTTGCTCATCGATTCCATCCCACCGGCAGCAACGATTGCCGCATCACCAGTTGCGATTTGTTGTAAGCCTAAGGCAACAGCGCGCAGACCAGAGCCACAGAGTTGGTTCATGCCCCAAGATGGCGATGTAATTGGAATGCCTGCGTGAATGGCCGCTTGACGGGCCGGGTTTTGGCCCTGCCCGGCGGTTAGCACATGGCCTAAGATCACCTCATCAATCAGGTCGGCTTCAAGGCCGGCGCGTTCGATGGCCGCCTTCAATGCCACAGTGCCAAGTTGGGCGGCAGTTAGACTTGCGAACGCGCCATTGAAAGATCCCACTGGGGTTCTGGCAGCTGAAACGATGACGATATCTTTTGACATTGAGTTCTCCAAACATTTGTTCTGACATTTGCTATAGCAGCGAACATGGCGCAGTTGCGAACAATTTTTGCACTTGCTATTGTGCGATGCAAGGTGCAGATTTTTGAGAAACCAAAAGACTTTGGGAGAGACTAATTGTGAACGAAGATAAGGGTCAGGCCAAGACTGCGACGGTTATTAAAAAATACGCAAATCGTCGCCTCTACAATACTGCCACAAGCACGTATGTGACACTGGATGATTTGGCGCAGATGGTAAAAACTGGCGCTGATTTTTTGGTTTATGATGCGAAATCTGGCGAAGATATTACACGTTCGGTGCTGACACAGATTATCTTTGAAGAAGAAAACAAAGGCGCTCACACTTTATTGCCCGTAAATTTCTTGCGTCAACTCATCAGTGTTTATGGCGATAGTATGCAGGGCTTGGTGCCAGGTTACTTAGAACTTTCACTAGATAGCTTGATGAAAGATCAGGAAAAACTGCGCAAGCAAATGCTTGATACAGCAGGTGTGGGCGATGCTTTCAAGGGTATGGAAGATCATGCCAAGCGAAATATGGCCATGTTCAACGATGCCATGAAAGTGTTCAATCCTTTTGCTACAATGATGGGCGGCACCATGGCTGGCGCTGTTCCTGAAGCGGCAAAACCTGCCACTGCAGCTGCTGCCAGCAAAGATGATTTGCAGGCTTTGAAAGATCAGTTAGCAGCGATGCAGCAGAAACTTGAGGCAATTTCAAAATAGCTTTAGGCTGCGACCCGTTCGCGGTCGTCAATTTCTGTTGACGCGCTCAAATTGTTCAATGTTTGCTTAAGTGCAAAAATGCTCTCATCGATGCCTGAAAAATCCAGCGCGATATAATCTTCCTTTGCTGAGGGCTCGACTAAGGCAATTGGCTCAGGCTCAAAGTGCAATTCTGGCGCAGTCAACTCTGGCTCCTGTACGCTCTCAGGGTGCGAACTGGTTTCTGGTGCTTCACTCAACACAGCAGGGGCTTTGTTGCTCGGCATCATAGTTTCAGCGGCAATTACTTCTGCAGCAGGTTCGAGCTTGAAGGTTGCTTCTGTTTGCCTGGTCCAAGGTGGCACAATCGATGCCTGACCCAGCAAATGGCCTTGCATATAATCAATACCCCAAGATCTTAAGAGTTCGGCATCTGCTTCAGTCTCAACCCATTCGGCGACAATTTTCAAGTTGAATTTTTTGCTGAGGTCGATGAGACTGCGAACGATGTATTCATTCTCGGGATTGTTTTTCAGGTCATTGCAATAACTGCCGTCGAGCTTGATAATATCAACTTGTAAGTCACGTAAATTCTTAAAGGATGTGTAGCCTGCGCCAAAATCATCAATGGCTACGCTACAGCCGATTTCTCTGAGTGTTTGTACAAATTTCCGTGTGGCGGCAATATCGCTGAGAGCTACGGTCTCAGTTATTTCGACCACCAAGCGATCTGCAACACTGGCGTTTGCCGCAATAATTTCGAGAATTTGATTGTACCAGCGCGGATCCGTTGCCGTGGTTGCTGATATATTCATTGCCAATCTGGCATCAGGATATCGCAATAAGGTGTTGATGATCATTTGCGTCACGGTGCGGTCAATCAAGCGCACCAAACCCAACCTTTCCGAAACAGGCATGAGGTGTTGGGCCGCGATCAGTTCATTGCTGTGGTCGTCAGTCATTCGCAGCAAGGCTTCGTGCAAAACGACCTCACCGGTGATTGCCGAAACAATGGGTTGGAAGGCCAACTTGAAAAGATCAGCTTTCAGACATTTCACAATTTCGGTTGCGCAGCGGGCATTGAGCTTGCGCTCATTGGTGCGGGCTTCGGAAGGCTTAAATATGATGTAGCCATCAGAAGGCATTCTGCGGGCTTCATTCAAGGCTTCTTCAGCGCGGGCCGTCGCGGTGTTGGCATCATGGGCCTGAGCTGGCAGACACAGAGCGCCAATTGAAAGCATGGCCCAAACTGGTCCATGTTGGGTTTCGATCACGCTGTCACGCACGGAAGCGAGGAAACGCTCCAAAGCAATTTTCAACTCATCTTCACTGCAATTGTTGAGAATGATTCCGAACTTGCCGCCAGAATAGCGCGCAATGCCATCGCCAGCGCGCATGACTTCGCGAAGTCTACGGCCCAAAGCCACAATCACTTCGTCGGCCACTTCAAAGCCGTAAGCCTCATTGACCACGGAAAGATTATTTACTGCTGCAATAGCAAAGGCGCAATTGGTGTGCTCGCGGCCTGCCACGGTGATGGCTTCGCCCAAAGCTTCAGTCAAGCGCCCGCGGTTCATCATTCCGGTTAAGGGATCGCAATTGCCGAGGAAGTTTAGGTGCTGATCGCGCTTATGGCGATCGTTGATAGGGCGAACGGTGCCATAAACATGGGCAGGTCTGCCATCGGCACCGGCAAACCAGCGGCCTTGATCTTCAACCCAAACCGACTTGTCTTTGTCGCGGCCTTCGCTGCGGAAGAGATATTCAATACTGAAAGGCACACCTTTACCAGCGTCGGTCGCTGGCGTGCGCATGACGGCATCAAAACGGCTGGTAAGGTTGTCTGCGTCCATGAAGGAGGCAAAGCGTTTGCCGCTTGCAATTAAATCAACGCGGCAATGTAGAATTTCAGTGGCATTGCTGCTCCAACTGATCTGATCATCGGCAATCGTCCAATGATAGGCAGCTTCGCCAGCAGCCTGAAGGGCGCGAAACATGGTAGATTGATCCGCAGGAGAAGATTCGATTTTGGGCACGTGTTGGGCCGGCTGCGGCGCAATGTCGGCTTTGCTTTCAAAAGAAAAAGCTTGTTCAGGTTCGCAGTTAGACACGTCGCCTCCTCGTGCCGGGATTTTTGTGATTGTCGCGGCGCCAGGGCTGTTTTGAACACAAAAGGTAAAAAATAGCCCAAAATACATGGTTAACGGGTGTTAACTTTTAAGCCGGGCGCAATTTTTGCAGTTGCGAATGACATAACTTGTAATAGCCACAATTGGGGCCTTTTTTTAGGCAAAATTGCACCTAAAAATGATTTGTTACAATAGTGTAAACACTTGATCCCAAAAAGCTATTATGAGCCATGCAAAATTTGCAATGGTAATTGTGCTGCGTTGCACCTAAGTATGCTGCATGAGCGAAGACGATCCGCTCTTATGTGAAAGGAAGATGATAATGTTTGAAGTATTGAAAAGCCGTGTAGCCACTTGGAAGCGTTACAGCCGTACTGTTTCCGAACTGCAATCCCTGTCCAACCGTGAATTAGCCGATTTGGGCATCTCACGCTCCGACATCAGTCGCATTGCCAAAGACGCGGTGCGCTAAATGAAGCTTCCTGGTTTTGTTCAGCGCATCAAGCAGCGGCAAGCCAGACGGCAAACCTTAGAACAATTAGCCCGTCTGACAGATGTCGATTTGGCCGATATGGGACTCAAGCGCTATCAGCTTGAGGCGAATTTGCAGGGTTAATCGCCCTGCCACAACAGAAGTTGGGCCCGGATGGCACTTTATCCGGGCTTTTTATTTTGAATTTCTTCATATTGCGGCAATCCGTCGCCAGAGGCTTATTGCGAGTCTCTTTCAGCTGTGATAGCGAACCCTCAACGATTGCGTCTTGAACGCAGCAAATCTTATGCGGAATTGATCAATTGGCGGCAAATCATATCATCTCAGGAGTAGCAGGGCGGTACGCAAATGCTCTGTTTGACCTTGCAAGCGAAGAAAATGCAGTTCCAGCAACAGCCAAATCTTTGGCTGCGCTGCAGGCCATGATCAGCGATTCGAGCGATCTTAAGCGGCTGATTGATTCGCCAGTTTTCAAGGCAGAAGATCAATTATCTGCTTTGACTGCACTTTCTGCCAAGGCTGGCGTTACCGGCCTTGCCTTAAATTTTATAAAACTCATGTGTGCCAAGAGCCGCCTGCCAGCTTTAAGCGATGCGATTTCTGGCTTCCAAGCCTTGGTTGCGGACGCAAAAGGCGAAGTGGTGGCTGATGTCACCTCTGCGGAAAAGCTGTCCTCAGTTCAGCTTAAAGATTTGCAGGCCGCTTTGAAAACCAAGCTTGGCCGCGATGTAATTTTGCAAACAACAATCGACCCAAGCATTTTGGGCGGGCTTATTGTGAAAGCCGGCACCACAATGATTGATGACTCACTGAAAACAAAACTCCAAAATCTTAAAGTTGCTATGAAGGGAACCGGCTGATGGATATTCGCGCCGCAGAAATTTCGACAATTCTGAAAAAACAAATCAAGGATTTCGGCAAAGATGCTGAAGTGGCTGAGATTGGTCAGGTTCTGTCCGTAGGCGATGGTATTGCCCGCGTTTATGGCCTCGACAATGTTCAAGCCGGTGAAATGGTTGAATTTCCAGGCGGCATTCGCGGCATGGCCCTCAATTTGGAAACCGACAATGTGGGTGTGGTTATTTTCGGTAATGACCGCGACATTAAAGAAGGCGACACGGTAAAACGTACAGGCGCCATTGTGGAAGTTCCAATCGGCCCTGAACTCCTCGGCCGCGTGGTTGATGCGCTCGGCAATCCGATCGACGACAAAGGCCCGATTAAGACCAAACTGCGCAGCCGCGTGGACGTGAAAGCGCCAGGCATTATTCCGCGCAAATCCGTGCATGAGCCGATGTCCACTGGCCTCAAAGCAGTTGACGCTTTGATTCCCGTTGGCCGTGGCCAGCGCGAATTAATCATCGGCGACCGTCAGACCGGCAAGACAGCGATTATTCTCGATACAATTCTCAACCAAAAAGACATTCACGTGAACGGCCCTGATAAGGAAAAGCTCTATTGCGTTTATGTGGCTTGCGGCCAGAAGCGCTCTACGGTTGCTCAGTTCGTGAAGATTTTGGAAGATTCAGGCGCGATGGAATATTCTATCGTGGTGGCCGCTACGGCTTCTGAATCAGCGCCAATGCAATATCTGGCACCCTTCACAGGCTGCACCATGGGCGAATATTTCCGCGACAATGGTATGCATGCTTTGATTGCTTACGATGATTTGTCCAAGCAAGCTGTGGCTTACCGCCAAATGTCTTTGTTGCTGCGCCGCCCACCAGGGCGTGAAGCTTATCCAGGCGACGTGTTCTATCTCCACTCGCGTTTGCTCGAGCGTTCTGCCAAGTTGAATGATTCACTGGGCGGTGGCTCTTTGACTGCTCTTCCGGTTATTGAAACTCAGGCCAATGACGTATCAGCTTATATTCCAACCAACGTAATTTCGATTACTGATGGTCAGATCTTCTTGGAAACTGATTTGTTCTATCAAGGCATTCGCCCGGCTGTGAACGTTGGTCTTTCGGTTTCGCGTGTGGGTTCAGCTGCACAGATTAAAGCCATGAAGCAGGTTGCTGGTAAGATTAAGGGTGAGCTTGCGCAGTATCGCGAAATGGCGGCCTTTGCGCAGTTTGGTTCTGATCTTGATGCCTCAACCCAAAAATTGTTGAACCGTGGTGCGCGTCTCACTGAATTGCTGAAGCAACCGCAGTTCTCCCCACTGAAAACCGAAGAACAAGTTGTTTCGATCTATGCTGGCGTCAATGGTTATCTTGATGCTATTCCGGTGTCCAAAGTGCGTGAATTTGAAGAAGGCTTGCTTTCTACCGTCAAGACCAAGCACATGGAAATTCTCGATAGCATCCGCACTGAAAAGCAAATCACTGATGCCATGGGCGTTAAGCTCAAAGCCGCAGTGGACGCCTTCGCAAAAGCTTTTGCATAAGAGAGCATAATGGCTTCACTTAAAGATCTTCGCAACCGTATCGCCTCGGTTAAGGCAACCCGCAAGATTACCAAGGCCATGCAAATGGTGGCTGCTGCTAAGCTGCGCCGTGCGCAAGAAGCTGCGGTTGCTGCGCGGCCCTATTCTGAACGGATGGCTGTGGTGCTGGCGAATTTGGCAGGCGCTGTGGCTGGTCAATCGGGTGCGCCCGCATTGTTGGCTGGCACGGGCAAAGACCAAACACATCTGTTGGTTATCTGCACCGCTGAACGCGGCCTGTGCGGTGGATTTAATTCGTCCATCACGCGGCTGGCCCGCGAACATGCTGATCGCCTGATTGCCCAAGGCAAGACGGTTAAAATGATGACAGTTGGCAAAAAGGGCAATGATTCACTCAAGCGCGTTTACGGCAAATATATTGTTGATGCAGTGGATTTCCGTGGCCAAAAAGCAGTGCGTTATGACAATGCCACGGGTGTTGGTGCGGCCATCATCGCCATGTATGGTGAAGGTGCGTTTGATATCTGCACTTTATTCTTTGCTGAATTCAAATCGGTAATTTCACAAAAGCCAACAGCCCTGCAACTGATTCCTGCTGCCGTTTCTGGTGGGGCCGTTGCTGCTGATCTGGGTGGTGCGGTTTATGAAGCTGAGCC
>JANOUE010000134.1:0-5579 GCA_031416755.1 Hyphomicrobiales bacterium | reverse complement strand
AAATGGTGATGCCTGGCGATAACATCTCGTTTAATGTTGAGCTTATTCAGCCGATCGCCATGGAAGAAAAACTGCGCTTTGCTATCCGCGAAGGCGGCCGCACCGTTGGTGCCGGCGTTGTTGCTAAGATTTCGGACTGAGTATTCGACACAGTTTTGGTGCGAGCGGGCGGCTCTTGAGCCGCCCGTTTGCCTTTGAATTGTTATCTCGGTTGGGCGTGATCAATTGCTTCTGGATTGAGTTCGTGGGCTTGCTAAAACGATTGAGCGGCCTTAAGTTTTGCTCATGAAGCGCCTTGCTACAATTTTTGTTGCCATGTTACTTTTGGCTATCGTTCCAGCGCAGGCGGCCAGTGTGGCTGTCACCTATGTGACTGAGCTTTTTGGCGGGGAAAAGCAGCCAGCATCTCGCGTGACATTTCACGGCAGCTGCGGCGACGAGTGCTACGCCGCCAGCCTTGTTTGTGACGTTGATGGCGGTGTCAATTTTACCTTCGCAGATGTGGAGGCAAAGATTGCAGCAAAGGCCATAACCAGAAAGGCGCGAAACTTTACCGTCAATGTCAACGGCGTGGCCTATCCCTTCTTCATTACGACGCTGAGCTACGGTGGCGAAATGTATGACACATGGTTGGTGGAAGGTCAGGTGGAAAATTCTCGGGCGGCTGACTTCCGCGGCGCTTTAGCCAAGGCGACCCATTTTAGCTCCAGCATCGGCAGCGTAGTACTGACGCTACCGGTTACAGCGGATGTCAAAACCTGGGCGACAGCCTGCGTGCCGTGAAGGTTGAGCCGTTCCATCTCCGGCACTTGGTCTTGGCCATTGGTGGCCAGCGTGAGCTTACTTAGTTGACTAAGTAAACTAAGTTTGCTATTTTTCTCCCATGAAAACGGTAAATATCCACGAAGCCAAGACTCATCTCTCACGCTTGCTTGAAGGTGTGGGGCAGGGGGAGTCTTTTATTATTGCCAAGGCTGGCAAACCCGTTGCCAAGGTGGTGCCCATTTTTGAAAAACCTCCGCAGCGCATTGGTTTTCTGGAAGGGCAATTTAAAGTGCCCGATGACTTTGACACGATGTTTGCTGAAGAAATCCGCGCAATGTTCGAAGATGGGCCGTTGTTTCCAGATGAAGATGAAAAGTCAGTCAAGTGAAATATTTGCTTGATACTCATCTTTTGCTTTGGGCCAGCACCAACAATTCAAAGCTGCCTGTCGCTGCCGCTGAAATCATAGCAGACCGCGAGAACCTTCTTTGGATGAGCGTTGTCAGCTTGTGGGAAGTGGCGATAAAAAGCGCCCAAAGAAAGCCGGATTTCCCGTATGAACCCGAACAGTTGCGGGCAGGCATGCTTGCCAATGGCTATGAAGAACTTAACATGGAAAGTAACCACGTCCTTGGCCTCAAAAATTTGCCGAAAATTCATTCAGACCCATTTGATCGCCTCTTGGTTTCACAGGCTTTTTCTGAGGGTTTGATATTGCTGACCGCCGATCGCAAATTGGTGGAATATGGTATAAAAGTCAGACTGGTGTGAACTATACATAAATCTTCCCCCTAGCGGTTGACGAAGCGCACTCCTATCTCTAAAGAGGCGTCATTCCAAACGACTCTCCATGGCGGCAAGGCCCTCAAGCTTTCGCCGCCATCTGGTTTGAAATGCGTTTGAAATGTAGAAAGACTAATGATATCATCGGTTTGGGTGGTTCAGTAGGGGTATAGCTCAGTTGGTAGAGCGATGGTCTCCAAAACCATAGGTCGAGGGTTCAAATCCTTCTGCCCCTGCCATTCGGAGCGTAAATTACGCCTTTGAATGAATAAGTTACGGCGTAAGCCTACGGAAACGGGATAAAAGATGGCCAAAAACGGTATAATCGGATTTATTCAAGAAGTGCGCGACGAAGTTGGCAAGGTAACTTGGCCTACACGGCGCGAACTTGTTGTTTCCACTATCATGGTGATGATCATGGTGGTTCTGGCGAGCGTGTTTTTCATGGGTGTTGATACGCTTTTGAAATGGGGCGTCGAGCGCGTGCTGTTCGGTATTTAAGTAATATAATCAAGGCACTGCGGAAAATTCATGGCAAAACGTTGGTACATCGTCCACACCTATTCGAACTTCGAAAAAAAGGTGGCGGAATCATTAAAAGAACAAGCGGCGCAAAAGCACCTTGGAGATTTCTTCGAGCAAGTGTTGGTGCCGACGGAAGAAATCGTGGAAATTCGCCGTGGCCGCAAAATCAAAAGCGAACGCCGATTTTTCCCGGGCTATGTTTTAGCCAAAATTGAATTGACCGATGAAGTGTTCCATTTGATCAAGAACACGCCGAAAGTTACAGGATTCTTGGGCTCTGGTTTGAAGCCAGTTCCAATTTCCGATGCTGAAGCAAACCGGATATTGAATCAGGTGGCTGAAGGTGTTGAGCGTCCAAAAGCCTCGATTACGTTTGAAGTGGGCGAGCAAGTTAAAGTGGCTGATGGGCCATTTGCATCATTTATGGGCCAAATTGAAGAAGTGGACGAAGAACGTTCACGCATCAAAGTGGCTGTTTCAATCTTCGGGCGGCCAACGCCTGTTGAACTCGAATATGGGCAAGTCGAGAAAGTGAAGGCTTAAGCCTCGTGGCGCTGATGAGGCGCTGTGAATTTTAACCCGTGGGAGGCCTTAAAGCCCGACCACTAACCTTGAAAGAGGGATATTATGGCGAAAAAAATCGTCGGCTATGTGAAGCTGCAAGTGCCAGCTGGGCAAGCCAACCCATCTCCACCAATCGGCCCAGCATTGGGTCAACGTGGTTTGAACATTATGGAATTCTGCAAGGCATTTAACGCTGCCACACAGAAGATGGAGCAGGGTTCACCTGTTCCTGTCGTGATCACTGCGTATCAAGACAAATCATTCACTTTTGAAATGAAGTCGCCACCTGCGTCTTATTTCTTGAAGAAGGCTGCCAAGCTTACTGCCGGTTCAAAAGAGCCAGGCAAAGTTAAAGCAGGCACCGTGACCATGGCCCAGTGCCGTGAAATTGCTGAGCAGAAATTGAAGGGCATGAACTCTCGTGACCTTGATGCTGCGACGCGTGAAATTGCAGGGTCTGCCCGTTCTATGGGCATTGAGGTAGTGGCATAATCATGGCAAAAGCAAAACGCGTTACAAAGAACATGACTGGCCTTGACCGTTCAAAGTTCTACTCAATTGAAGAAGCTGTAAAGCTGGTTAAAGACCGTGCCAATGCTAAGTTCGATGAAACCATCGAAGTTGCAATGAATCTCGGCGTTGATCCTCGCCATGCCGACCAAATGGTTCGCGGTGTGTGCAACCTGCCAAACGGCTCTGGCCGTAAGGTACGTGTTGCCGTGTTCGCAAAAGGTGTGAAGGCAGAAGAAGCCAGGAAAGCCGGTGCGGATATCGTTGGTGCTGAAGACCTGTTTGAAATTGTGAACAAGGGCACTTTAGATTTTGACCGCTGCATTGCCACACCTGACATGATGGGTTTAGTTGGCCGCCTTGGGAAGGTTTTAGGCCCACGCAACATGATGCCTAACCCCAAGGTTGGCACAGTGACGATGGACGTTACCGCCGCCGTTGCTGCGGCCAAGGGTGGTGCAGTAGAATTCCGGGTTGAAAAAGCTGGAATTGTGCAAGCTGGCGTTGGCAAAGCTTCATTCACAACCGAGCAGATTGCCGGAAACATCCGCGCATTCTTGGATGCTGTGAACAAGGCAAAGCCAGCTGGTGCCAAGGGCACCTATGTGAAGAAAGTTTCAATTTCGTCGTCGATGGGCGTTGGTCTTAAAGTTGACCTCGCCGTGATGTCGCCGGCTTAACAAAGTTTCTAGGACGAAACGGAGACGTTTCGTTTTAGAGCCCGCTAAAGCCGAGAGGTTTTACGGGTTAGACCGCAAAAACCCGAGAGGGTTTTTCGGTTACCTGTCCGAGATTGCGGGCGCTGCGGAGAAATCCTCAGCTTAAAATGCCAGCCAGCATGAGATGGGTGTCAAAACAGAATTCGGGTTCTGATGTGGAACTCTTAGTCGGTTGAGACCTCAGATAACCTGTTCCAGAAATGGACCAGGCGACAGGCAAGTGAGCGCCGCAAAAGCGACACTGCCTAATGGTGGTAGCGTTTGAGCGGTTGGTCCAACGGCGCGTTTGCAATAATGCAACGCGCTAACAAGGAGAGAGCAAAGTGGAAAGAGCTGAGAAAACCTCTGCCGTCGCATCGCTCAACCAGGTGTTCAAAACAGCTGGTGTGATCGTTGTGGCCCACAACAAAGGCTTGACTGCTACTCAGGTTCTTGACCTGCGTAACAAGATGGCCGCGGCGGGCGCTACCGTTCGTGTAGCAAAGAATAGCCTGACAAAAATTGCTCTGGTTGGCACTGACGCTAACGGAATTTCACCACTCTTGGTAGGTCCAATCATGTTGGCTTACGGTGACGATCCGGTAACAGCCCCAAAGATTGCTGCTGATTTCGCCAAGGCGAACGACAAGTTCGTTCTTCTCGGCGGTGCACTCGGCACAACAATTTTGGATGCTGATGCTGTCAAGGCTCTCGCGGCATTGCCTTCACTCGATCAGTTGAGGGCAAAACTACTTGGTATGCTTCAAACTCCAGCCACCCGCATTGCGGCTGTGGTTGCAGCGCCAGCAGGTCAAGTTGCCCGCGTGATCAATGCCTACGCCACCAAATAATTTGTCGAAACTATCACCGTTTTAACTGTTGTTTTAAACCGACTAATAAAAGAGAGAATGTAACATGGCTGATCTTGCCAAAATCGTAGACGAACTGTCGAGCTTGACTGTTATGCAAGCTGCTGAACTTTCTAAAATGCTTGAAGAAAAGTGGGGCGTTTCTGCTGCTGCTCCGGTCGCTGCTGCAGCTGCTGGTCCGGCTGCCGCTGCTGTTGAAGAGCAAACTGAATTCACTGTGATGCTTACCGCCGTTGGCGACAAGAAGATCGAAGTGATCAAGGAAGTGCGCGCAATTACTGGCCTCGGCTTGAAAGAAGCTAAAGACCTCGTAGAAGCCACTCCAAAGGCAGTTAAAGAAGGCGTTAACAAGAAAGACGCTGACGACATGAAGAAGAAGCTGGAAGCAGCTGGCGCTAAAGTCGAATTGAAGTAATTGAGTTTCGACATCGGTGTTCTGTGAGAGCAGGGCACCGATGCAGAATTATGTATGTTTATTGAGTGATTGACGGCTTATCTGAAGGCTCCGCGGTTAGGGCGATTTTGATTTTTTCATAGAAAAGTCAAAACGCTTTAGGGGCCTTGAGGCAAGCCGTTTAGAGGCTTTTTCAGGGGATGCTCTATCCCCCAAAATGAAAGTGACAGGAAAACACATGGCTGACACCCGTACCATTGCAAGTCGCAAACGCATCCGCAAAGTCTTCGGAAAGGCAATTGAAGTTGCCGAAATGCCGAACCTTATTGAGGTCCAACGCGAATCCTATGACCAATTCCTTCAAATGAAGGAGCCTGCTGGCGGAAGAGCCAATGAAGGTTTGCAATCCGTATTCAAGTCAGTATTCCCGATCACCGATTTCTCCGGCCAAGCCGTGTTGGAATTTGTGCG
>JANOUE010000133.1:0-10787 GCA_031416755.1 Hyphomicrobiales bacterium | reverse complement strand
AAGACATTGCGCGAATAGCTGCTTTTACTGCTTATCCACACACCGTCCATTCTCATCGCGGTACTGGCCATCAGCACAAGCTCTTTGCACATTGGCCCCACCATTGTCGCCCTGTTGTGGGATAAGTTGTTTGAGAATATTTGGATTGAGCTTGCTGCGCGGTGGTGGTGCTTCAAAATCACCATTGTCTCCACCATCATCCTGCGGCTGCACCGGATCAGGCTCATTTTGGAATGGCATGCATTTGTTCGTGCGCTTATTCAAATAATAGCCTTCACCACAGCCGCGCGGAACATTGGTGATGATGCGCAAGCAACCGCCATTACCGTCTGGCCTAAAGCCTTTCGGGCAAAGTGGCGCGGGATCCTTAACTGGGCGGCACCGCCCATTGGCATCTTTCACTTCATTTTTGTTACAACGCACAACAGGTGGTTGCCGCGTCACACATTTTTTCTGAACAGAAGAATAAGTCATGTTCGGTGAGCAGTTTGGCGTGCCCGGAGGAATGCGCTCGCATTGGTTTAACTGGATATTCAGGCGCTGGCCTTGTGGGCAATCTGGCTTAGGCTCGCGGCAACGACCATTGTCATCGCGCACTGAATTAACTTTACACTCTTCAACACATTGCCCACGGAAAGTTTCAAAGCCTTGTTCACAGCCACGTTGTGGGGGTTCACACACGCCATTGCCATTGCGCAACTCATTTGGCCCACAATCTGGAAGCTGGCACTTGCCGCGCAAATTTGGATAGGTTCCATCAGGGCATGAAGCTGGTACGCAATAGCCATAATTATCACGTGTCAGGCCCGTTTCGCAAATTGGCAAGCAGCGGCCATTGATATCTTCATAGCCATCAAAGCAGATTGAAGGCGGCGGCAGGCATCGCGTTGGTTGGCGAATATCGCGGAAGGTTCCCGACGGGCAGGCTTGCAAGCACACCCACTTATAGCCTGGAGGCCAAATGCCGGGAGGAATGCATTTGCCACTTTCAGGATCTCTCGACATGCCCTCTGCGCATGAGCGCCCATAAGTGCTTTCGCATTGACCCACTTCATTCAAATTCATACCTTGCGGGCAATCGGCCACACATTTTCCGTAAGCACTTGAATAAGTAAACCCATAGCCACATTGGCCTTCATTTTCGAGCTTACCGTAATCTGGAATACATTGATCTGGGTTGCGCAAATCGCGCACATAATTGTCTGGACAGTTGGGCAGCGGCACTTGGTCATAACCATCAGGACAACCATGATCACAAGGCGGCATGCACAATCCAGGCACACCTGGATAACGTTGAAAACCACTGGGGCAACTCGGCAAACAAATATCATCGTACAGCGATTGGCCAGCCGGGCATGTTGGCCTGCCATAATCAGTGCCCCCGCAGCCACATGTGGCGCAGCCGCAGAAATTAGCCGGCGCCGCACACATTTGGTTCGATTGAGAAATGGCCGGTGCGACTGAAGAAAATGAAACTAAAGTCCAAAAACTCATTAAAATGCCGGCCAACCGCACAGCATCAATAAGAACGCGACCCGCATTTCGCATCATGGCCAACCCTTTCGGACCGCGCCCCCGCAAAATGCTTACCATAAATTGCCGTGAGCAGGAAGACTTATGCTGCCACCAACTGCTTCACCATCGCATCAATCATCCGTGCCAAATCATAAGGGAACCGCGCCGTAATCAAATTACCATCCACCACGCAAGGTTCGTCAGAAACAATTGCGCCAGCATTTTCCAAATCAATCTGAATATTCCAAACTGCGGTTGCCTTTTTACCTTTTAACATGCGCGCACTCACCATCACCCATTGACCATGACAGATTGCGCATGTTGGTTTTCCGGCATCATGCATCGCGCGCGTAAAATCGCAAGCTGCTTTGCTCATGCGCAAGGCATCGGGATTCCATGCCCCACCTGGCAAAATCATTCCATCATAATCAGCCACTTTCACGTCTTCCACAAAAGCATCAATCGGAAGCCAGCCAGCATTCTCCATCAGGCGAATAGCCAGCACGTGGGTTTTCGTTTGTGGCGGAAAACGCAAACCAAGCGAAGCCGGAAACTCACCAATGCGCGGCGAAACAATATGTACTATCGCTCCATGTTCTTGGAGCCAGCGTTTAGCGCCGAGAATTTCAATTTCTTCGACACCATTGGTGCAACAAATCGCAATTTTCTTGCCTTTGAGCAACGCCGGATTGGACGGTGGATCAAATAGAAAATGGTGCAGCTCTTTGTTCAATTGGCCTTCAGCCGTCACCAACAATTCCGTTGAAATCGACGGCACAGGCGATGTGGACATAAACATTTGCATCCGATGCAAAATTGCCTCGCTAGCAGTGTTAGGGGCGAATGGCTTATTCATTGGAACCTCCCTGAAAATTTGTAACAGTGTTCAACTTTTCGGTGTCGTCGTCCAGCTAAATCCGCGAAGAACAATTGACAATTTCCACCAATGGGATTGATGTCAGTTGAAATGAGACTGCGAGAGGCAACATGAAATTCGGATTCAATCTTTTGCTCTGGACCCCGCACGTTACAGCTGAACATCTTCCCATTCTCAAGGCCTTGAAAAAGACCGGTTATGATGGCGTGGAAATTCCGCTGTTTGAAGGAACACCCGATCACTATTCTTGGTTGGGCGGCGAACTTGATAAGCTTGGGCTTGGCCGCACCACAGTCAGCGTGTTGGGTGCAGGCTGCAACAATCTTTCCCCCGATATAGCCCAGCAGAAATCAGCTCTTGAACGGACCAAATGGGTCATCGATTGCAATGCGGCTTTAGGTTCACCTATTCTCGCGGGCCCAATGCATTCCGAGCTTGGATATTTTTCCGGCAACGCCGCTACCAAGCAAGAGCGCTCCCGTGCGCTGAGTTTTCACCGAAAAGTCGGAGACTATGCGGCAAAGAAAAATGTGCGCTTTGCTCTCGAAGCTCTTAATCGCTTTGAGTGTTACTTTCTCAATACCATGGAACAACTTTCAGATTATCTCGATGAAGTTGATCACCCAGCAATTAAAGCCATGTATGATACTTTCCATGCCAACATCGAAGAGAAAGAACCGGTGGCTGCAATCAAAGCTATCAAACGCCATTTGATCCATGTTCATATCTCCGAGAATGATCGCGGCACACCAGGGCGCGGCCATGTGCCTTTGGCACAAACTTATAGCGCTTTACGTGGCTCCAAATATGATGGCTGGATGACCATTGAAGCTTTTGGCCGCGCCATGCCTGCCTTAGCCGCTGCCACAAGAGTTTGGCGTGATTTCTTTCCCAACCGCGAGCAGGTTTACCGGGAAGGCTTCAAAAATATGAAGCTAGGCTGGGCAAAAGCTAAATAAACATGACCACGAGCGCCATTTACATTATTGGCACCTTCGATACGAAGGCCGCAGAATTATTTTTTGCCGTGCAATGTGTCCAAAACGCTGGTGCGCGCGCAATAACTGTCGACGTTTCGACCTCACCAAGCAGCGCCGCCTGCGATGTGAGTGCTGTGGACGTGGCGCGGCATCACCCATCAGGCTCTAGCGCCGTCCTCGCGCTCACAGACAGAGGTGCTGCCGTATCAGCAATGGCAATTGCCCTGACAGCGTTTATGCAAACTCAGCTTAACATTGGCGCCGTGTTAGGCCTTGGGGGTTCGGGCAACACTGCAATTGTTACAGCCGCAATGCGAGCTCTTCCAATTGGCATTCCAAAAATCATGGTTTCGACTTTGGCATCAGGCAATATTGCGCAATATGTGGGACCGAGCGATATTATGATGATGCACTCGGTAGCCGACATCGCCGGACTTAATGACATTACCAGAGCCGTAATTGGCAATGCGGCTCACGCGGCATGCGGCATGGCACTCAACCCCATTAAAAAAGTGCAGCAAACAAAGCGTCCCATAGGCCTCACGATGTTTGGCGTTACAACACATGCCATAACCGCAATTCGAAAGCTGATCGAAGACGATGCCGAGTGCTTTGTGTTTCACGCCACAGGAACCGGCGGGCAGTGTTTAGAAAAACTGATCGACTCAGGATTTTTAAGTGGCGCAATAGACTTGACCACAACAGAAGTTGCCGATTACCTTTTCGGCGGAATTCTGCCCTGCACAGCCGATCGATTTGGCGCGATTATCCGAAAACAAATTCCCTATATTGGTTCCGTAGGCGCTCTTGATATGGTCAATTTCGGACCACTAGAAACGATACCTTCCCACTATCGAGATCGTAAATTCCATCTGCACAATTCTGCAGTCACTCTCATGCGGACCACACCTGATGAAAATGCAGCAATGGGCAAATGGATCATTGAGCGCATCAATCAAATGCAAGGTCCGGTCCAGTTCTTTCTCCCTCTCAAGGGCATTTCCGCCATCGATCTCGCGGGCCAGATTTTTTATGACCCTGTTGCAGATGCGGCTTTGTTTGACGCCATCCGCCAAACTTGGAGAACTGCACCAAATCGCAAATTGATTGAAATTGAGGCTCATATTAACGAGCCTGTTTTTGCACAAAAAATCGCCGAAAATTATCGTAATTTAATGTTGTGAGGACAAATGCCCCGTTTTGAACGCAAGCAC
This sequence comes from Hyphomicrobiales bacterium, assembly GCA_031416755.1. GTDB lineage: Bacteria > Pseudomonadota > Alphaproteobacteria > Rhizobiales > Aestuariivirgaceae > Aestuariivirga. The sequence continues at coordinate 6,201 of JANOUE010000133.1, read as the reverse complement.
TTATTAGAAAAATTCAGATCGATGATCGTGCAACGTCGCCCCATTATTGGCGGAGGCGCAGGCATTGGGCTTTCGGCAAAATGCGCTGAAGCCGGTGGCATTGACCTCATCGTCATTTACAATTCCGGAAGGTACCGCATGGCCGGTCGAGGTTCGCTTGCTGGGCTTTTAGCATATGGCAACGCCAATGAAATTGTAAAGGAAATGGCGCGCGAAGTATTACCTGTCGTATCATCCACCCCAGTGCTCGCCGGTGTCAATGGCACCGACCCTTTTATGATCCGTGATCATTTGCTTGAAGAGTTAATTGCATTAGGTTTTTCCGGCATCCAAAACTTCCCAACAGTTGGCTTGTTTGATGGCATGTTCCGAAGCAACCTGGAAGAAACCGGAATGGGCTACGGACTCGAGGTTGACCTGATCAAAGCTGCCCATGAAAAAGACTTGCTGACTACACCCTATGTATTCTCCGAAGTCGAAGCTATCGCAATGACCAAAGCCGGTGCTGATATTATCGTAGCACATATGGGCCTAACGACGGGAGGTTCCATCGGCGCTGCAACTTCGCTCAAGCTGCATCAATGCCCGGCTATCATTGAATCATGGGCAGCGGCCGCGCGAAAAATCCGCACCGACGTAATTGTGCTGTGCCATGGCGGCCCAATTTCTTCACCTGAAGACGCCCGCTATATTTTGCAAAACACGTCAAACATACATGGCTTTTACGGAGCAAGTTCCATGGAGCGCTTGCCCACCGAGATTGCCCTTACCAATCAAACCAAGGCATTTAAAGCCATCAATTTCTAGGAAACATAAATGGCACACGCTTACGCGAGTATTATATTGAAGGCACCTGTTCAAGAAGTTTGGAATTTAGTGCGCGACTTTAATGGGCTTCCAACATGGGCCCCCGCCATTGCCAAATCAGCAATTGAAGACGGACTTGATGCCGACGTGGTGGGCTGCGTGCGCTCATTTCACACCCATGATGGCAGCCATATTCGAGAGCGCCTATTGATGCTGGACGATGCCAATTATTCGTTCACTTATAATTTTGAAAAACCAGCTTTCCCGGTTAAAAACTATATCGCCACGTTGCGCCTATACCCGGTGACCCATACAGATCATACCTTTGCAGAATGGACAGCAACTTTCGATGAGGCACCGGGCGATGAAGGAAAGTATCAAAAGCAAATTTCGCAAAATGTCTTCGCCGCGAATTGGAAAAACTTGGCCAGTATCATCTCCAAATCAAAACTCAAAGTCTCAACCTTACCCCGCTGGAAAGCCGGCCAACCCAATAAGGTCTGGACATCACGTGTGATCAAAGCCCCGGCCCCAGACGTTTGGGCGATCATGCGCAATTTTTCTGGCATGGGCGCCTGGCACGGCGACATCACGAAAATGCACATGAAGAAACAAGCGCGGCCTGACAAGATTTCAGCTGTGCGTGATTTCTACTTTGGCACCGGCCATTTGAATGAAGAACTTCTGCACCTCAATGAAATGCAACGTTCATTTTCTTATCGCATCACAAAAAGTGAATTACCGTGGATCAATTATGTTTCAGGTCCAAGGCTTTGGTCTGTGACCGACAACAATACTACATTCGGTGTTTGGACGGGTGATTGGCAAGCGAGCCCGCAAGATGATCTGAACTTGATGCCGAACACTGAAAACAATGTCTATCAACGGGCATTTGCCGAGTTGGAAAATAATTTCTTTCGGAACAAAAAATCGCGCTAGAGCATAATGGCGGCGATCAGCTTTTATGACTTTTGACGGTTCCGTCAAAAGTCATGCTGATCTAGTAAGTTGCCCGCCCGCCGGACACATCAAACACCGCACCAGTGGAAAACGAGCATTCTTCGCTGGCCAGCCAGCAAATCAAATTCGCCACCTCATCCACCGTGCCAAAGCGCGCTTTGGGAATCTTCGCTAACATAAAATCAATATGCGCCTGCGGCATTTGATCAAAAATTGGCGTGCGCACCGCAGCAGGAGTCACAGCATTTACGGTGATATTAGTTTTCGCCAATTCCTTCGCAAGTGATTTGGTAAATCCAATCACGCCAGCTTTTGAAGCCGAATAGGCCGATGCATTGGGGTTGCCTTCCTTGCCTGCGATAGATGCCACATTGACAATACGTCCATAGTTCTGCGCCACCATCAAAGGCACCACGGCCTTATTGGTGAAGAATGTGCCGTTAAGATTAATGGCAATGGTCTGCATCCAGCCATCTAAAGGAAATTCAGTGACTGGAACTGTGGGGCCAGTAATGCCCGCACTATTTACTAAAATATCAATGCCACCAATTTGCTTCACAGTTGCGGCAACAGATTTTTCGACCGAGCCATAGTCAGAAATATCCGTAACAATTCCGCCATTCACATCCCAAATGACAACTTTGCCGCCTTCGCTTTCAATGCGCCGAACCACTGCTTCACCAATACCTGAAAGACCACCAGTGACAACCGCGCGCTTGCCTATAAATCTCATGCTATGATCCAGACGATTTATTGGAGCGCCATATCAAGCTTGCGAGAATTGCGGCAACAGCGGCCACACTCCACACAAAGGGATGCAGATAGAACGGCGTAGCCGCAAGCATCGCTTTTCCCGCTATGGTGCTTGGATCAGGCGGCTTTAGAAAAAATGCGCCATAGAGATAAGCCGATAAGATGGCCACCAAAATCACAATACAAAATGTCATGAACACGACCATGCCAATTGTCAGAACTGATTTCAGGCGCACATTGGATTGCGCCAAAGGCAATAAATTATTGAGTAAGCCAGCCAGCACAACCAACATGCAACCAGCCGAGAATAACCCAATGCTGAAAGGTTGAAAAATCAACACCAGCGCAAATATGCCAAGGCCGATAATGCCATACTCCATGCGCAAGGCATTCTTGCGCCCCATGCCGACTGGATTATTTTCATTCATTGCCGCACCGCCTTTCCAGCTGCATTGAACACATGAGTTTGTGCGGCATCAGGCACCAGATGCAATGTCTCGCCAATCTTCACGCGCTTATCACGAGGCACCACAAAACGAATATCGCGCCCAGATTTGGTCCGCGCATGAATCAACGTTTCTGAACCCATCGGTTCAATCAATTCCGCAATTGTCGACATGGTTTCTTTTGTCGCCTTAGAAACCGGCATGAAGGCACGCGGACGAATTCCAATGAACACTTTTCCCGCCGCCAATTTGCTCACCGCAGGGTTCACTGCAACCAATATATTCTCACCATCAATCACCATATCGGCCTTGCCATTGGAATAAGATTTGAACTCAGCTTCCACCAAATTCATTTGTGGCGTACCAATAAAGCTCGCCACAAATACATTGGCTGGTTTAGCGAACACTTGGTGCGGCGTGCCCACCTGCTCAATCAAGCCGTCGCGCATGATTGCAATACGGTCTGCCATTGTAAGTGCTTCCAATTGGTCATGCGTCACGATCACAGTGGCTTTGGAAAGATTGGAAAGCACTTGTTTGATTTGTCCGCGCATCGAGTGCCGAAGTTCCACATCCAGCCGCGACAACGGCTCATCAAACAGGAAGCAATTCGGGTCGCGTACAATAGCGCGCGCCACCGCAATGCGTTGTTTTTCACCTTCAGAAACCTGCCCGGGTAAACGATCCAGAACATCTTGCAAATGCAAAATATCCGCGACTTTTTTAACCCGTGCCTGCATATCAGCAGCGCTTAATTTTTCGAAATGCAAGGGCATCGCAATGTTTTCGGCAACGCTGAGCGCCGGATACAGAGCATAGAATTGGAACACCATGGCAATATCGCGCTTTTCTGGTGCCAACTCATTCATGTTGCGGCCACCAATAATCACATTGCCGGATGTTATGCGCTCTAGACCCGCAATCATGCGCAGTGTTGTAGTCTTTCCACAGCCAGATGGCCCCAGCAAACACACCACTTCGCCGGCCTTCACAGCTAGATCTGCATCGCGAACCGCAACAAACTCGCCAAATTTCTTTGTTACTTTTTGAATTTCAATCGTCGACATATCAGCGCTTTACCGTTCCAAACGTAACACCACGCAGCAAGTGGTCTTGCAGAAAGAATGTGACCAAGAAAACTGGAATGAGGAACAGGGTTTCAATTGCTGCGAGAAGTCCCCACAACACGCCAATGCCCCCACCAGCCACCGCCTGGCTCATGGCCACCGGAACTGTTCGCGTATCAATACCGGTAAGCAGCAGCGCAAACAAGAATTCGTTCCACGTGAGAATAAGTCCAAAGACAAATGTCGCAGCAAGGCCAGCAACCACTTGCGGCAAGCAAATTTTGAAGAACACTTTGGTGTCGGATGATCCATCAATGCGCGCCGCGTCTTCGACATCCAAAGAAAGTTCATCAAAGAAACTCTTCATCATCCAAATTGTGAACGGCAAGTTGAACGCCGTATAAAGCATAATGATACCAATATAAGAACCAGAAAGCCCGGTAACTCGGAACATCAAAATAATTGGAATTATCACCACAATTGCGGGCAGCATGCGCGTGGTTAGAATGATAAACAAATAAGTATCATTGCCTTTCAAAGGATAACGCGAAAAGCCAAAGGCAGCGAGCGTGCCAATGATCAAAGCTAAAAACACTGATACGCTGGCAATCATGATTGAGTTAAAGAAATATTTAGCAAACCCAGTGCTTTCCACTGCACCACCAGAAGTCATGGCGCGGGCAAACACGGATGTATAGTTTTCAAATGTCGGCGTGAAGGTTAAGTTTTCAGGAATTAAGCCAAAAAATGTCGTGGGGAAAAATTTAGGCGGAATGGCCAAAGCTTCTGTCTGCAATTTGAAACTTGTGATGATGATCAACAACACAGGTAAGAAATAAATCAAGCTAATGACACCTACAAAAAGCGTCTGCCCCCAGCCAGCTTCACTTACACCAGATGCTTTGCGAAACCCAAGTCGCTCCATAAATGTTTTAGATTCGGCCATGGTTATGGAGCCTCCGATCGGCGATTGGCGATGTAGAGATAGAGGTTGGTCAACACGATCACGATGAACAGCATGACGTAAGAAATCGCCGCCCCCTCGCTGGTTTTGTTTTGTTCATTGGCAATGCGGATTAAATGATAGGAAATCGTCATCGTATCATTGCCACCCTTGGTGAGCAGAATAACCAGATCAGCCAATTTGAAAGCTTCGATCGTGCGAAATAACAGCGCCAGCATAAGCAAGCTGCGAATATAAGGAAACGTAATGCTCCAAAACCTGCGCCAGCCAGACACCCGGTCAATCGCCGCGGCTTCGTAAAGATATTTCGGAACGGAAACCAATCCAGCCAACACCAGCAACATAACGAACGGCGACCACATCCAAGCATCGGCAAACACAATGCCGCCAACCGCACCCGCTTTGCTGTCCATCAAGATGAATTGTTGGTCAGTGAAAAGGCGGATGAAATAACTGAGTAGGCCAAAAGTTGGGTCATAGTAATATGAAAAGAAAACACCCGCCGCCACGACCGAGAGCATCATTGGTGTTAGCACGAGAATCAAAAGGTATTTCCGCAATGGAAATTGTTTGGCAAACAGCAGCGCGAGCAGAAAACCAATCACCATCTGCGCCGAAACCGTGAGCACTACAAACAAGGCAGTGTTGGTTAAGTTCGCCCAGTTCTCGGGCGCCTTCATACTATCAGTTAGAACCTTGACATAATTGTTAAGGCCCACAAAGCGAATGGTTTGTTGATTGCTTTGATAAGCAAAAAACGAAAGCCCCAAGGACCACATCAACGGAAATATATTCATCACAAACAAAACAGCAATGGCAGGTGACACCAACAAGCCACCATAATAATGCTTGCGATAAGCATTCACCACAAAGGATGCCGCAACCATGGCCACCATCGCGCCAACAATCCAGAATGAAGCAGCAGCTGGCAATGAAATCATCGCCAATATCGAAACCATTGCCCCAACGAGAATGGCGAGTTTCCAATTGTCAGCAGATACATTTGTAAAACTGGACTTTATTGACACTGGAAGTGTTGAACTCATGAAAAATCTGGCCTTGTTAGTTTTGAGATTGAAACGCGCGAGGAATATCCTCGCGCGTTATTGGTGTCAGGGACGCGATTGATTACTTAATCAAACCAGCTTCAGTCAGGAGATTTTGTTGATACTTGGCAATATTATCAAGAGTTGTCTTGGCATCT
>JANOUE010000132.1:0-56265 GCA_031416755.1 Hyphomicrobiales bacterium | reverse complement strand
GGGCATTTATGATGCCATGAACAAAGGGCTTAGGCTTTATTCTGGCGACGCTGTTGGGTTTCTCAATGCCGATGACATTTATCATTCGCCGAAAACTTTGAGTTTTATCGCTGAAGGTTTGACTCGCGCGCCTGTGGTGTTTGGCAATATCGATTTTGTGGATAGCCATGTGAATCGCCACTTGCAGCGGCAATGGCTGCTTGAACCGTTTAAAATTGGTTCATTCAGAAAAGGCTGGATGGCACCGCACCCCACCACTTATGCGCTGCGCGGCGTATATGACAAGGTTGGCGGATTCGATACGGGCTATAGGATCAGCGCTGATTATGACTGGATGATCCGCGTGTTTGAAATCCACAAATATCCAAGCGAGCATATTCCGCATATTCTGGCAGATATGCAATTGGGTGGCATGAGCAATTCTGGCCTCAAGGCCTCTTGGATAAATCTAACGGAAACCTCGCGCGCACGGCGCAAATGGCTGGATGCTTGGTTGGTTGATCAAGTCATGTTTCATAAAGTGTGGAATCGTGCCAAGCGCATGGCCAGTGGCTAGTTTCATTTCGGGTGACATTTCCGCTTTTGGCTGGTAATCGGCGCTGATTGTTGGAAGTGAGCCATGCCCGAATTATTACTCGAATTATTTTCTGAGGAAATCCCTGCCCGTATGCAGACCAAAGCGGCTGAGGATTTGCGGGCTCTGGTGACGAGCGCCTTGGTCGATGCTGGCCTCACTTATGAGGGCTGCCAAGCCCATGCCACACCACGGCGATTGGTTCTCTCAGTTGAAGGTTTGAATGCGCATGCAGCCGACACTGTGGAAGAACGCAAAGGCCCGCGTGTGGACGCTCCTCAACAAGCCATTGATGGGTTTTTGAAGTCGGCGGGTTTGAAGCTCGATCAGCTTTCAGTGCAAGAAGATAAAAAGGGCAAAGTCTATATTGCGGTAATCAAGAAATCTGGCCGCGCGGCCACAGAGGTGATTGCTGAATTGGTGCCCATGGTCATTCGCAATTTTCCATGGCCAAAATCGATGCGCTGGGGTTCGGGGCAACTCAAATGGGTTAGGCCGCTGCAATCCATTCTCTGTTGTTTTGACGGTGAAGTGGTGCCGTTTGAAATTGAAGGCATTGCAAGTGGCAACACCACGCTGGGGCATCGCTTTTTGTCATCAGGCAAAATTGCAGCGCGGCGCTTTGAAGATTATGCGATGAGTTTGCAGAAGGCCCATGTGATTGTGGATGCTAATGCGCGTCTCGAGACCATTCGCACCGAGGCCAAGACCTTAGCCTTTGCGCGTGGGCTTGAGATGATTGAGGATGAGGCGTTGTTGAAAGAGGTGGCGGGCCTTGTGGAATGGCCTGTGGTTTTGATGGGTGAGTTTGATAAAAACTTTCTCAACGTTCCGCCAGAGGTGATCATCACCACGATTAAAAATAATCAGAAGTGTTTCTGTTTGCGCAGTCCTTCGAGGCCCACTTCGTGGTCACCTCAGGATGAGGGGGCTCCTCACCCTGAGGTGCCGAAACTTGCGGCCTCGAAGGATGCGACACAGGGCGAGCTTTCAAACCATTATCTGCTGGTGGCCAACACTGTGGCGGCTGATGGCGGCAAAACTATTATTGCTGGCAACAATAAGGTGATTGCGGCGCGGCTTTCTGATGCCAAATTCTTCTGGGATCAAGACCGCAAGACCAGCTTGCAAGATTTATTGCCGAAGCTAGATGGTATAACTTTCCACGCAAAGCTGGGCATGGAAGGCGAGCGCATTAAACGCATTGAAGCGCTGGCTGCCGAGATTGCTGAAACTATTGGTGCTGATGTCGACAAAACCAAATTGGCAGCGCGGCTGTGCAAAACTGATCGGGTTTCGGCCATGGTAGGTGAATTCCCAGAGCTGCAAGGCTTGATGGGCCGCTATTATGCTTTGGATCAAGGCATTGATGCAGAAGTGGCCGATGCCATTCGCGATCATTACAAACCGCAAGGACCTAGTGATTCAATTCCAGTTTCAAAAGTTGGTCAGGCTGTGGCGCTGGCGGATAAGCTGGATACGCTGGTGGGTTTTTGGGCGATTGATGAAAAGCCGACAGGATCGAAAGATCCTTATGCCCTGCGGAGAGCGGCACTTGGTGTCATTCGAATTCTTATCGATAAATCATTGCGTTTGCGACTCAACAAAGGCGGCGAGGATCTTTTAAATTTCTTTGGTGATCGCCTCAAAGTCTATCTCAAAGACCAAGGCCTGCCACATGATTTGATTGATGCGGTGTTCTCGCTGGGTGGGCAGGATGATTTGTTGATGGTGGTGCGCCGGGTGGAAGCGCTGTCTAAATTCCTTGACTCTGATGATGGCAAGAATTTGCTGGCTGGGGTTAAACGCGCCGCAAATATCTTACGCATTGAAGAAAAGAAAGATGATCGGCGCTATTCTGGTGATGTGAATTCCGCACAACTGATCAAAGGCGAAGAGAAGGCTTTGCATCAGGCCATTTCATCAGCCTCGGCGCTTGCACGCAAAGCGGTTGAGGCTGAAGATTTTGCAGCGGCGATGCGTGCCATTGCAAAATTGCGCGCACCCGTGGATGCGTTCTTTGAGCACGTTATTGTGAACGACCCCGACCCAACTTTCCGCGAAAACCGTTTACGCCTGCTCAACCGCATTCGTGAAGCAACAGCAGAAGTGGCTGATTTTTCGAAGATTGAGGGGTAGCATTCCACTTCTCCTTCTCCGCAGCGCGGGGAAGGTGGATCGCACCCCTTGTTTGGCGCGAGACGGATGGGGGGTTCGGTGTTAAATTTTGATTTCCTCGCTGCCCCATCCGCCCCCAGTGGGGCACCTTCCCCCTTTCGGGGGAAGGAGGTAGATAGAGTGTCATGGCAAATGAACTTGCTCGGGCTCTTCGGAAGCGGATGACGCCGCAGGAGGTTAAACTTTGGCAGCAGCTTCGTTACCTCGAAGGTTTTCACTTTCGCAGACAGGTTCCGATAGGGCCGCATATTGTGGATTTTGCTGAAAAGACTTTTCAGCTTGTGATCGAAGTTGATGGTTCTCAACACAATGAACCTGATAATTTGGCGAAGGATGCTGCTCGCGATTCAGGTCTCAAGAACAAGGGATATAGAGTTTTGCGCTTTTGGAACTTTGATGTGGACCAGACAGATTGAGGTTAACGCAGCCGCCAAGCAGCGCCGTCGCGCAGAACGGCTTCTGCGTCCGGTGTGAAGGTTGAATCACTTTCGTGCAGGATTAGGCCTGGCAACAATTGCATCGGTGCGCGTGAACCTTTGATGCCTTGCACGATAACGCGCGAAGCTGCGGTGCCAGTTCTGGCATAGAGGGGGGCCACGCGGATGTCGCCGAATTTGCCGTCCATGGCGTTTAAAATTTTGCCCAGAGTTTCTGCGCGGTGAATTAACGTGACCGTACCGCGCAACATGACCATGGCGTGCATCACTTTAATCCAAAGATCGAGATCTTCTGGCGCAAAAGCATGTGCCGTGGCCTTGAGCAGGCTTGGTGACGGGGTTACTTTGCCATCTTCAAAATATGGTGGATTGGCGAAGGCATGGGCGAAGGATCCATGCTCTGGCATATGAACCAATTCGCGGCGCATAGCATCTTTAACATCAGCGGTGATTACCCGCATTTGATCGGAAAAATTATTGCGTTTGGCGTTTTGCTCGCACAGCACTGCATAACGCGTGGCGATTTCAATGCCGGTAACATGCAACAATGGGTTGCGGGCGAGAAGGCAGAGCGAGACTACGCCTGCGCCAATTCCTGCTTCAAACACGGTCTCGCCATCTGTTGCTGGAATAGTCGCCGCCAGAAACACTGCGTCGATGCCGGCACGATAGCCTTTTTCTGGCTGTAAAATATTAAGTTTTCCACCCAGAAAAGCATCTTCTGAGAGTGTACTTGGCATGGCGGTGCCTGCCGCTTGCGCGCGGGGAGTGGTGCTTGCCAGTGATTCAGTTGCCATTTGCATGTTGCCGAGCCTACCTTCGTGATGGTTAGCGAGTGGTTACTAAGTTTGCAAGCGCGGTGGAATTTTAACGTTTGCGAGCAAAGTGTGCGGAAAATTGAGCAATCCATTAACCTGATTTTGGCAAAAGGCTTAAAGTGTAACCTTGGATTTGCATGTTGATTGCTTGGCCGAAACTAAAAGATATTCTGACTGCTGCAGCTAGCTTTACATTTGGCATAGCTGTGGTTGGTGGAGTTTATTATGTAAATTCGAAAGCAATTGACTCAATACTGCGCGAGGATTCCAAGTCCACTTCGCTTGCAACCACCCGAATATTTGAATCAAACCTCCTAGATATTGCGGATATACTCAAGGGCGCCATGCCATCCAAACATACTAAGAATTTTGTCCGTGAGACGATGAAATCTTCGAGTGTTGAAAAATTTTTGCTTTATGATCTGTCAGGCAAAATCGTCTTGGATTCCACAAATCTCGACGTCAGCCCAGTTGCAATTATAAATTTGGGTGAACATAATTCGGATGCACTAGCAGCAGTCAATTCCGCAGAGCCAATTGTGATTTTGGAACAAGAAGAACGTATCAATGGTACAGAGTTAATTGCCGAAACATATATGCCACTGATGCGTGCTGGCAAAAAAATTGGCGCAGCTGAGGCTTATGTAAACCAAACCTTGCGAGCGCAAATGTTGCGCCGCGGCTTTGGCCTGTCATCACTTTTGGCGGCCGTTGTTGCAGCCCTTGGTTTTGCGGTGCCTGCATTTGGTTTTCATTGGCGAACCCGACAGAAACTTCGGGCCGATGACAATGTGCAGTTCTTAGCCAATCACGACAGCCTGACCCGGTTGCCCAATCGCCGCTATTTCATGGCGCAGTTCGACAAAAAGCTACGCGAATCAGCGCAATCGGGAAAAAATACGCTGGTGCATTTCGTCGATCTTGATTATTTTAAAGAACTCAATGATCGCTATGGTCATGCCTTCGGCGATGAAATGCTTTGCGCCGTTGCTGGCAGATTAAAGGGAGCGCTGCGGGATGGCGACTTGGTTTCGCGCATTGGTGGCGATGAGTTCTTGATTGCGCAGTTTGGCTTAAAAAATGAAGAAGGAATATCTGCTGCGACTTTTCGTATTGCCGATAGTTTTCAAAAACCATTTCATATTTTAGGCCAAGAAATTGTTGCGACTATGAGCATGGGAACTGCCGTTAGCCCCCAAGATGGCACCCAAGCCGAGCAACTCATCAAGAACGCTGATACGGCCGTTTATGTGGTGAAAGCCAAAGGACGCAATGGGCATTGTCAATTTGAACCCCAATTTGATGATAATCAGAGAAAGCGCATTCGGCTTGAGCAGCTGGTTCGCGAAGCCGTGGAACAAAAAAGTTTCGAGGTTTTTTATCAACCTATTTTCAAATGCGCCTCAAGAGAACTAAAGGGTTTCGAGGCTCTCTTGCGCCTGAGGGATGAAAACGGCAATTATATCTCGCCGGCCGAATTCATTCCAGTTGCCGAAAATATTGGGTTGATTGATGAAATTGGCGCCTGGGTTCTTAACACTGCCTGCATGGCAGCTGCTACTTGGCCGAGCCAATTGCAATTATCGGTTAATCTTTCCGTTTCCCAATTCCGCAATCAAACGATTTGCCGAAGTATGGGGGCTGCTTTAGTTAAAAGTAAATTTGACCCAAAGCGGCTTACTTTGGAAGTGACTGAAAGCTTGCTGCTTTCTGATGCAGAATTCAACATGGCGCAAATCCGCGAACTCAAGGACTTGGGACTCTCCATTGCCATGGATGATTTTGGCACTGGCTATTCCAGCTTAAGTTATATGCTGAAATATCCATTCGACATTATTAAAATTGATCGTGCTTTCGTTTCTGCCCTTAGCAGCAACAATGAGATGGCGCGCACCATGGTTGAGACAATCATTACTTTGGGTCACACTATGAATATGAAAGTGACGGCTGAAGGCGTGGAAGAAGAATCACAAGCGGATATTTTGCAAGCATTGCATTGCGACGATGTGCAAGGATTTCTGTTTGGGAAGCCTGTGGAAGCCAGCGAAATTTCTAGCATAATTTTGAATAATTTCAATTATTTGCACTTCAACAAGAAAAGTCTTGCGGATTCCGTGAGAGGCCGTTCTGCCCTATAGGGCAGCGGCAATGCGCCACCTTTGATCGAAACCAAAATCAGTTCCTAATCGGCCAAATTGCGAAAAGGTGGACGATGGGCGTAGTATTAGCATTTGAAGGTGGGGTCGATAAGCCAATTGCGAGCTTGGATGCATTGGTTGGTCTGACTGGCCCAGACATGACTTTGGTCAACGAGTTTATCCTTGAAAAAGCCCAAAGTCATGTTGAGCTTATTCCAGAATTAGCTGGTCATCTCATCAATTCTGGGGGAAAGCGCATCCGGCCAATGATGACGTTGGCTGCAGCACGGCTCTGCGGATATACAGGTTCCCATCACCTAAAATTGGCAATGGCTGTGGAATTCATGCACACCGCCACTTTGCTGCATGACGATGTTGTTGACGAGAGCGATATGCGCCGCGGCAAGCAAGCTGCCCGCGTGATTTGGGGCAACCAAGCTTCAGTTTTGGTGGGAGACTATTTACTCGGCCAAGCTTTTAAAATGATGGTTGAAACAGGTTCGCTGGAGTGTTTGCGAATATTGTCGGAAGCAGCCTGCACCATTGCCGAAGGTGAAGTGTTGCAGCTTTCAGTTTCGCAAGACACTTCGACCACGGAAGATTCATATTTAAAAGTGGTTGGCGCCAAAACAGCTGCACTGTTTTCGGCTGCGGCCAAAGTTGGTGGCGTGATTGCAGGAAGGCCGCGCAATGAGCAAGAGGCCCTCGAATCCTTTGGCCGCAATTTAGGCATTGCCTTTCAGTTGGTTGATGATGCGCTCGACTATTCCGGCAAACAGGCCTTGTTAGGTAAAGCCGTTGGCGATGATTTTCGCGAGCGCAAAATAACCTTGCCGGTGGTGTTGTCATTTAGGCGTGGTTCGGCCGAAGAGCGTAATTTTTGGAAGCGCACTTTGGAACAGGGCGACCAGACTGATGATGATTTAATCTATGCAACTAAACTTATGGACCGCCATGGTGCCATTGCAGACACTATTGAGCGGGCGCGGCACTATGGGGCTATGGCCTGTGATGCTCTCGCAATATTTCCGAATAATGAATGGAAAGCCGCTTTGCTTGAATCTGTGGCATTCTGCATCTCGCGGGCACATTGATACTCACAGCAAGCATGCTGCTTTCACCCACCAATTGGGGTTTCTGACCGATAAGCGTGCTGCCGCGGCACTGGCTGCTGCATGGCTTGAAACGAGGCCAAAACATGTGGCCCCTGAACCCGACATGCGGACTGCGGAAAAACATGGCTCGGCTTGCAAACTCTGGAGAACTTTTTCTATCTCAGGCTCGATTGTGATTGCAGCTTCAGTTAAATCATTGCGCCACTCAGGTGCACATTCAACATTTACCGCGTTGCGGAAATTTTGGCCTTTGCGCAAGCCGAGATTTTGAAAAACTGTTTGGGTTGAACAGGGCGTGAGTGGGTTGATGAGGACAATCGCTGCGGGCAATTTTATTGTCAGTGTACTGACAATTTCTCCGATGCCTTGCATACGAGCAGGCCTTTGCGGCAAGCACACAGGTACATCTGCGCCAAGTATAGAGGCCAATGATTGCGTTTGCTCTGGCGAGATTATGATGTGCATCATGCGGAATACCGCTCGCAAGAATGCAGCTGCATCAGCTGAACCGCCACCAATTCCTGCGGCCACCGGCAGGTTTTTTTCGAGATGAATTTCAAGCGGTGGAATTTTTGCGCCGTAAGATTCAGCCAGGTCTCTGGCAACTTGGTGAGCCTTGAAAAGAATGTTGTCTTGATCTGCTGGTACGAGATGAGCGAAGGGGCCAGCCACTGTCAAGCTGGTGTATTTGGCCGCGCGAAGACTTATTTCATCACAAACATCGGCGAAAGCCACCACCGAATCAAGTTGGTGATAGCCATTTTCGCTCCGCCCCAAAACATGGAGTGCTAAGTTTATTTTGGCGAAGGCTTTTTCTGAAACCCAGGCGGTCAATTAAGGTGTCACTGCAGCTTTGGTGTCAACGAAACCATGCTTTAACTTGGCTTCAATTTTTGGCAAATCAACAGCTTCTGGCTTATTGTCTATTGCATGTTGCCACTGGAAATAGGCCTCGGTTTTGCGGCCCGCGTGCCAATAGGCATCGCCTAAATGATCTGCAATTGTCGGGTCTGCTGGATTAAGTTCAACCGCGCGTTCGAGATAGTTCACCGCTTGCTCATAGTCGCGCAGTGAAAAATAGGCCCAGCCCAAGCTGTCAACGATGTAGCCATCATTGGGGCGCAAATCGACAGCCTTTTTGACCATGGCAATAGCTTCGTCCAGTTTGACGCCACGATCAATGAGGGAATAGCCTAAGTAATTGAGCACAGATGGTTCATCTTTAGAAATGGTCAGGGCCTTACGGAAATCTGGCTCGGATTTATCCCAGAGTTTTTGGCGGTCAAAGGCAATGCCACGGTTATAATAGAGCTGCCAATTACTGGCTTCTGTTGCTGATAAAAGTTCGATGGCTTTGGTGTAAGACTTTACGGCACGATCAAAATCATCTGTGATGCGATAGATATTTCCAAGTGAAATCCAAGCATCAAGATTTTTTGGCTCGCGCTTGATCACAGCATTCAAGCGATCAATGGCATCTTGGCTTTTGTCTAGACGCTGCAAATTAATTGCAATCTGGGTATCGGCATAGATGCGCAACGGCGAAGATTGCGGAACCAGTTCAAAGGCATTAACGGCCGATTGATATGACTTCATGTCGCTGTAAATATCGCCGAGCAGAGATTGCGTTACGGGTTGATCGGCGTTGAATGACAGTGCCAGCTGGGCATAAACTTGGGCAACTTCGATGCTTTGTTCGTCATTCATGGCAGCAGCCAGTGAAAACAAGGCTTCTCCGGCACCAGCACCTGGCGTTCCGATAAATGCATCTGGCTTTTTGTTGGATTCAATATTGGCCAAGGCCGTTTCCACAAGCACGTTTTGTTTCACTTCTCCTAGAAAGGCGCTGTAGATTTTGGCAGCTTCAGCGCCACGATCGTTGCGTTCAAGAAAATTGCCATAGGTTTGCACAACGCGCAGGCTGGTGCCTGCCATGGCATAGGCTTTTTTATAGGCGGCTTCGGTGCGCAAGCCTGAATTCAAGTAATCAGAAATCAGCGCCGCGTGGAATGCTTTGAAATTCGCAAATGATTCTTGGGTATCAAGCTTGTCGAGTTCCTTGAGGGCGGCATTGAGCGAACCTTCGCCTGCATATGTCCACGCAGTCAGCAAAGTTGAGGTGAGCTCACCAACTGGGGTGTAGGAAGCTTCGGCGAAATTCTCGCGGGCGGCACCATAGCGGCGATTGCGGAAATCTTTGAGGCCCAATACAATGCGCGCCATACGGTGCTGACTGTTAAAAGAAACCACCTTTTCGGCTGTCATTTCTGCCTTGACAATATCGCCGCTGGAAAGCGCTAATTGAAACAGCCTCTCTATAAGAATGGGATTGCTTGGATCTTGTTTGAGGGCAGCTGCCACATAGTCTGCTGCAGCTTCACCATCGCGCAGGCGAGTGGCAGTGCGGCCTGCGAGGTAATTTCCTGAGAAAGATGATTCTGGATTTGTACCGGACTGTGCATCAGCGAATATGCTGCACAAGAGTAGCGCTGAAAGTGCAATGCGAATTTTCATCTTGGTCCCAATAATTTGCAATCCAAGCCAATTGGCTTGCTTGCGCGATTCATCTTGCAAGATTGGGGTTTTTTGGAGGTTGCCGCAAGGGCCCAAAGCAGAATTTCAAATTCGCTCCAAACTCTAGATTTAGCACTTCTTTACCTTGTCAAAGAAAATGCAATGGCTCTCTACTAAAGATTGAATTGTAACAATATTATTAAGAGAATGGTGAAGGAGGTCAAGTAGTGTTCGACGATAAATCTATTTTATGAGGCGAAAATGAAGAAATTTCTAATGCCATTTGCTCGAAACGAAAAAGGTAACATTGCGATTATGTCTGCGATGACCATGCCGTTGCTTGTAGGGTCGTTAGGCGTTGGGGTTGAGGTCGCCATGTGGTATCATAGTGATACGGTTATGCAACAAACGGCTGACAAAGCAGTTTATGCAGCTGGCCTCGAGCTTCGGGCCGGATCGGCTTATGGAAAAATGAGGGACGCTGCGAGTCTTGTTGCCTCACAAAATGGCTTTACGGCGGTTGCCTTCAACGTTTTTCAAAATAGTGAAGCAGTGGACAGCCCAACTTATACTGCCAGCAGTGATTCAAATGGCAGTGCAGCGGGTGGTAATACGTTGGACGTTAGGTCCCCACCAATTTCTGGGGCTTATGTTAGTAATACAAGAGCCGTACAAGTGATTGTGCAGAAAAAGGTTCCGTTAAGTTTCTCTTCCTTATTCTTGAGTGCACCAATTGTTGAAAAATTGTCTTCGGTGGCCTTGATCCAACCGTCTGGCAGTTCCTGTGTGCTCGCTTTGAGTACCACTGCATCCAGTGCAATCAATGTTTGGGGCAGTGCCAATCTTGGCCTTACGGGTTGCAATGTGAACTCCAATTCCACATCTGCTACCAGCGTTACGGTCGGTGGTGCTGGCCAATTGAACACCAATTGTGTGGTGACTGTGGGCGGCGTTTCATTGAGTGGCGGGCAAACTACCCAAGCTTGTGGTGCCGCAGTGACCAACGCTTCACCAATTGGCGATCCATATGCCAACTTGGCTGTGCCGCCTCCAGGAACATCGCGGCCCAATACCAATGGCGCCACATTGCAGCCGGGCAGCTATTCCGGCATGAACCTATCTGGAACCAAGACTCTTAATCCTGGGGTTTATTACGTCTCGAGCGGAAGTTTGTCGTTCAATTCAAATTCGAATATTTCCGGCACAGGTGTTATGTTTTATCTGGCGCCGGGTGTTACATTCAATATGAACAACAATGCTACGGTAGCTGTAACTGCTGCCACAAGTGGTACATACTCAGGGATTTTAATTTATAGTGATCGCACGAATACAAGCAGTGTCAGCTTTAATGGAACGCCCTCTTCATCATTAACAGGCGCACTCTATTTTCCAGGTCAGAACTTGACATATAACGGCAATTATTCTGGCATTGATGGTTGTACTCAGGTTGTGGCCAACACAGTTACTTGGTCGGGAAATGCCACCATTGCACAAGATTGTTCAGCAAAAGGTATATCGAGTATTGGTTCAATGCAGACGGTAAAATTGGTTGAATAAAAAGATGGGCAATTACTTTCGGAATGAAAGCGGCGTGGGTGCAACTGAATTTGCGCTCGTAGGGCCGCTTTTGGCTTTGTTGTTCCTCGGTTCATTTTCATCTTGGAACTATCTGCGCCAAAGCAGCAATATGCGTGATAGTGTTGAGGCGGTTGCTAAGTATTATGTTCAAGGGGGAAGCAACGACTCACAAGCTGCGACTATTGGCAATACGGCTTGGACCAGCAAACCCTCAGGTGGTAATTTGGCGATCACGCGGAGTAGTATTTGCGGCGCGACGACTGTGACGACCTTGAACTGCCCCGACGGCACCTTACCGAAAGTGCAATTGGTTGTGACCGCCACAAGCACCTTTGTAGACCCTACCAATTTGACAATTTTTGCAAGTTACTTGAACCTAACGCAGAGTGAGACGATCCGTGTTCGCTAGAAATTTCAAAAAAAATGAAAATGGTGCTGCTGCTGTGGAATTCGGCTTTGTGGTTCCGGTGTTTATTGTATTCATGTTGGCGATTTTCTACTTAGGATCGACCATGATGCAAATGCATTCGGTGCGCTACGCACTCGTCAAAGCTGCCAGATCTGTGCAACTCAACTCGGCGCTCACGAACTCTCAAATCCAGACCCTTGTGACCAATAAAGTGACCGAGTTAACTGGTGCGGCAGGTGTTACTGTAGCCGTTAATAGGGCCGGCATTGTGAATGGATCGGCGCTGACTACTTTGACCGCAACCTATCCTGTCACATTTTCAGTTCCGGCTCTTGGAACATATACATATAATTACTCAACAGTGATGACAGTGACGGCCAGTGCCACTTAAACCTTATGCTTCCTACATGTTAGGATAATTTGGCCCCTCACCGCCTTGCGGCACAACCCAGGTGATATTTTGTGATGGATCTTTGATGTCACAAGTTTTGCAATGCACGCAATTTTGGTGGTTGATTTGGAATCTTGGAGCTTTTCCATCTTCAGCAATCACTTCGTAGACACCCGCTGGGCAATAACGTTGGGCTGGTTCTGCCCAAGTTGGTAGATTGACTGCGATTGGTATATTTTCGTCTTTGAGTTTGAGATGTGCTGGTTCGTCTTCTTCATGCGATGTTGCTGAAAAGGCCACATTGGTCAGACGATCAAACGATAAGATGCCATCTGGCTTGGGGTAGTCAATGGGTTTGCAATCAGCTGCGGGCTTCAGCGTGGCATAGTCTGGCTTGCCATGTTTCCAGGTGCCAAGGCCAAAACCAAATAGTGTATTGAGCCACATATCGGCTGCGCCGAGCACCGCACCGCCCAAAAGCCCGAGCTTGGACCACATGGGTTTTACGTTTTTGACCTTCTTCAAATCTTGATAGACCCAGGAATTTTCGTAAGCCGTTTGATATTCATTCAGCGTGTCACCTGCCCTGCCCGCTTGTATGGCGGCCACGGCGGCTTCTGCTGCCATCATGCCTGTCTTCATGGCATTGTGGCTGCCTTTGATGCGCGGCACGTTTACAAAGCCTGCGGAACAGCCAACCAAGGCCCCACCGGGGAAGGGCAATTTGGGCACGGATTGAAAGCCGCCTTCGGTGATCGCGCGGGCACCATAAGCCACGCGGCGTCCGCCCGTTAGTACATCGGCAATGAGAGGATGATGCTTGAAGCGCTGAAATTCCATATAAGGAAACAGATGCGGGTTTTGATAGTTGAGGTGGACAACAAAGCCGATCGACACGAGATTATCTTCCAGGTGATACATGAAACTGCCGCCACCGGTTTTCATGCCCAGCGGCCAACCCATAGTGTGCGTCACTTGGCCTTGCTTGTGATTCTCCGGCTTCACTTCCCACAGCTCTTTCATGCCCAGTCCGAATTTTTGTGGCTCACGGCCTTCTGACAAATTATATTTGGCGATAATTTCTTTGGCGAGCGACCCGTGCACACCTTCGGCAATCAACACATATTTACCGGTAAGCTCCATGCCGGGCTGATAATCAGGCTTATGGGTGCCGTCCTTGGCAATGCCCATGACACCAGCCACAACGCCGCGCACTGAACCATCTTCACGGTAAAGAACTTCGCTCGCTGCAAAGCCTGGGTAAATTTCGACGCCGAGTCCTTCGGCTTGGGTTGCCAACCAGCGGCAGACATTGCCCAGTGACACGGCGTAATTGCCATGGTTGTTCATCAGCGGTGGCATCAAGAAATTAGGTAAGCGCAAGGCACCTGATGGGCCAAGCACATAGAAACGATCTTCATTCACGGGCGTATGCAGTGGAGCACCCAATTCTTTCCAATTTGGAATAAGCTCATTCAAGGCAATCGGATCAACCACAGCACCCGACAAGATATGCGCGCCCACTTCAGAGCCTTTTTCTAACACGCACACAGTTATATCAGGCGAAAGCTGTTTCACACGAATGGCCGCTGCAAGGCCAGCGGGGCCTGCGCCAATGATTACAACATCATATTCCATGGCTTCGCGTTGCATGTTGGTTTTCCTTTATTTGAAACAATTTCATTTGTGTTATAGGCAATGGACCTTACATGACAAGCAGCCAAAATGGACATTGATCAGCCACCAAACGACATGCTTTCGAAAGACTGGAACCCCGCCGAGGCTTTGGCTTGGCTGGTGGAGATGGGGGCTGACGAAATTGTGAGCGAGCTGGCGATTGATCGCTTTGCCGCAAGTCTTGTGGTGGAAAAGCCAAAGCCGTTAGCAGCAGAGCAGCAACGCCCCACAACCTTGCCCGATCAATCCGCCGCAGATGCAACAACCCAAGCTGCAGCCTGTGGCTCGATTGAGGCGCTCATGCAGGCGCTCAATTATTTTGATGCGAACCCACTGCGCAAATCTGCAACGCAACTCAGTTTTATCGAAGGCAATTTGGCTTCGTCCATTCTGGTCATGGGGGATCGCCCGCGCAATGAGGAAGATCGTTCAGGACAAGTTTTTGCCGGAAAATCGCGGGTGCTGCTCACTGCGATGTTGGCTGCAATCAACTTAAAAATTGAAGATGTGGTATTGATGAACTTTATTCCGTGGCGGCCCCCTGGCAACCGTGCCCCGCTCGAGAATGAGATTGCGATGTGCTTGCCCTTTGCATCACGTGCAATTAACCTCATCCAGCCGAAGATGATTTTGAGTTTTGGGGCCATTGCCGGGCAATATCTGGCGGGAGGCGATGTTTCGATCATTCGCCAACGCGGCAAATGGCAAGAAATTGGCAGTGCAGCGCTTATTGCAACGCTTCATCCAGATGAACTTCTCAAATTCCCGGCGCAGAAAAAATTAGCGTGGCGCGATTTACTGGCGTTCAAAATAAAATGGGATGAACTGAAATGAGCGAACGCGATTTCATTGCCGTGGGCATTGCGGTGATCACCATTTCTGACACGCGGGTTTTGGCCGATGATAAATCGGGGCAGGTTCTGGTGGACCGCATTGCGCAAGCTGGCCACCGTCTTGCTGGACGCAGCATTGTGAAGGATGATGTGCGAGCAATTCGGTCTCTCGTTCGTAAACTTGCCAAGGATAAATCAGTTGATGTGATCATTTCAACAGGCGGCACTGGGCTTACAGGACGTGATGTGACCATTGAAGCGATGCGACCGCTGTTCGACAAGGAGATCGAAGGCTTTGGCGTTTTGTTTCATATGATAAGCTTTCAGAAAATTGGCACATCTACAGTGCAATCGCGCGCTACTGCAGGCGTTGTTCACGGCAAATATGTATTCTGCCTGCCGGGATCACCCGGGGCTTGCCGCGATGGCTGGGATGAGATTTTAAAACCGCAGCTAGATTACCGCCACAAGCCGTGTAATTTTATTGAGATCATGCCACGGTTAGATGAGCACCTACATCGCAAATAGTTCTTGCTTTGTTCCGTAATTTATTTTACAATTCTGTCCATGGTTTCTCTCATCGATATGCGGCCTGCTTCAGGGCTTAACACGAGCGTTTTAGGCGCAGGTCGCTATAAATCGCTTCCGCAATTTGACATTAAGCCTGTTCCCTCCCGGGAACGTGGGCGCGGGGCTAAAATTAATCCGTCTGGGCGGTTTGAATCTTTGCAGGAAGAGCTGGTGGATGATGGTTGGGAAACGCTTGCTGAATTGCCGCGCCTGAAAACAGAGATTTTCACTGAGACACCAAAGACCATCATCACGCGCAATCAATCACCGGATATTTCATTTGATCGCTCAATCAACCCTTATCGCGGCTGCGAGCATGGCTGTGTTTATTGCTATGCGCGGCCCGCACATGCTTACATGGGGCTTTCGCCGGGCCTCGACTTTGAAACGAAGCTTTTCATAAAGCCTGCCGCGGCGGCACTGCTTCGGGAGGAATTAACCGCGCCCAGTTATGTGCCCAAAACACTTGCTTTGGGGACCAACACGGACCCCTATCAACCGATTGAGCGCACTTATAGAATCACGCGGTCAGTGATTGAGGTTTTGGCGGAATTCAAACATCCATTTGGGATTGTAACGAAATCATATTCAGTCACCCGCGATATTGATTTGTTAAAGCCACTCGCAGCGCTTGGCTTGGTGAAAGTGGCGATTTCAATCACCACGCTTGACCGCAAGTTGGCCCGTGCCATGGAGCCTCGCGCTTCATCGCCGGAAAAGCGTTTGGCCGCAATTGAAGAATTATCGAAGGCGGGCATTCCAATTGTAGTGATGATGGGGCCGATTATTCCGGGGCTGAATGATCATGAAATTGAAGCCATATTGAAAGCAGCTTATGCAGCAGGTGCGCGCGAAGCCGGATATACGATGCTACGATTGCCACATGAGGTGAAGGATATTTTCAAGGATTGGTTGGAAAAGGAATATCCTGATCGTGCAGCTAAAGTGATGTCGCTGGTCAAATCGGTGCGTGGCGGCGATGAGAATGACCCCAATTTTGGAACGCGGATGACAGGAAGTGGGCCTTATGCGTGGACCATTGGACGGAGGTTTCAGCTTGCTGCACAGAGATTAGGGTTGAATGCAACGCGGGTGAAGCTGACGCTCGAATTGTTTAAGCGGCCACCCGTTTCAGGTGAGCAGTTGGCATTGTTGTAATTGTGCACATTGCCCTTTAATACTCCCTCACCCTGAGGTCTTCGCCCTTTGCGAGCCTCGAAGGGTTGGTTGCCACGCAACGTGGTGCTTCGAGGCTCGCGAAGACGCGCGCACCTCAGCCTGAGGGAATTAATTGGTGTCTGCCCCAGATTTTTCGTTTGAACTTTCCGCATTTGCGCAAGGCCACGCCATCATCTGCGGCATCGATGAGGCAGGCCGGGGGCCATGGGCGGGGCCTGTCGTTGCGTCTGCTGTCATTCTCACGCAAAAAAATTTCCCTCAAGGCCTGAACGATTCCAAAAAGCTAACTCATGAAAAACGTGAGGCCCTATACAACGCCATCATGGGCAATGCTGATGTGGGTATTGGCATTGTGAGTGCTTTAGAAATTGATGAGATCAATATTTTGCAAGCCACATATCTTGCCATGAAGCGGGCTATGCACAATCTGCAATCACAACCTAGCTTAGCATTGGTGGATGGCAATCGTGCACCGCCGCTTATCTGCAAAGTTCAAACAATCATTAAGGGTGATGCACTTTGCCTTTCCATCGCTGCCGCCTCGATCATTGCGAAAGTCACGCGCGACCGGATTATGATTGATCTGGAAAAGCACTATCCTGGCTATGGTTTTGCTACTCACAAAGGCTATGGCACGGTCAAACACGCAGCCGCTCTCGCGCGCCTTGGGCCATGTTTGGAGCACAGAAAATCCTTCAAACCAATTGCCGCCCTGCTCGCAAATTAACCATAAAAAGACTATTCGATTCACGGTGAGTCGCAGAAGATTCATAACCCTCCAACAGTTAGTGATTTGTGTTGGAGTGCGTGCGATGGGTTATGAAGCGAAGTTAGAGGTACGTCTCTTACATGACCAGATTCTGGTTGGCGATTGCCTTACTGAGCTGAAGAAGATTCCAACGGGTTCCATCGATTTGGTTTTTGCTGATCCGCCTTATAACTTGCAACTCGGCGGTGATTTGAAGCGGCCTGACGAGTCCAAAGTGGACGCTGTTGATGATGATTGGGATAAATTTTCCAGCTTTGAATCTTATGACATTTTCACCAAAGCTTGGCTGACCGAATGCCGCCGTGCCCTAAAACCAAACGGCGCATTGTGGGTGATTGGATCATACCATAATATTTTCCGTGTCGGTTCCACTTTGCAAGATTTGGGCTTCTGGATTCTCAATGATGTGGTGTGGCGCAAGACCAACCCAATGCCTAACTTCCGTGGCCGCCGTTTTACCAACGCTCACGAGACGATGATTTGGGCTGGCCGCAGTGAGAAATCAAAGTATTGCTTTCATTATGATGCGATGAAAGTTTTCAATGATGATTTGCAAATGCGCTCAGATTGGACGCTGCCTTTGTGCACTGGTGGCGAGCGTTTGAAAAATGATGACGGCGATAAACTGCACCCTACGCAAAAACCTGAAGCGCTTTTACAACGCGTGATGCTTGCCACCAGCAATGTGGGTGATGTGATCCTCGATCCATTTTTCGGCACGGGCACCACGGGTGCCGTGGCCAAACAACTGGGCCGTCACTTTATCGGTGTTGAGCGTGAAACTAAATATGCCGAGGCCGCCATGGCGCGCATTGAAGCAACTGAAGCTTTGCCACTTGAAGCCCTCAAAACAACTGTGGGCAAACGTGCTGAGTTGCGCATACCCTTCGGCACATTGATTGAGCGCGGGTTGGTGAAAGCTGGCGAGACTTTGTTTGATCACTCCCAACGTATTGCCGCCAATGTGCGTGCTGATGGGTCAATCGCTGCTAAAGCGCATTCTGGTTCAATTCATAAAGTAGGCGCCCAAGTGCAAAATGCTGAAGCCTGCAATGGCTGGACTTATTGGCATGTCAGGCGCGGTCAAAACTTGGTGCCGATTGATTTGTTGCGCCAACAGGTGCGCGGCGAAATGGGGCAATCTGCCTAGGCCAGAACCGCGCCTATCACTTTTCGCATGACAGAGGGCAAGGCTTCACCTGCTAGGTTTTCCCTCGGTACAAAGTGGCATCCAAGTTCACTTGCCTCAGCTTGGGTTTTCCACACTGTCAGGTGCAAATGAAAATGCGTGAAAGTGTGCTCCACTAAGCCCAGCTTTTTCCAAGTTCCTTGGAAGGGCGCTGCAAACTCCTCTTGCTTGCCGCGCAGCCAATCGCTGGATGGAAACTCGGTCATGCCGCCCAGCAGCCCATTTGTTGCTCGGGTTCGCACCAGCACGTCTTGATTGCAGTTCTCAATCCAATAGATGTGGCCATAGCGGGCTGGCAGTTTCTCTTTCTTCGCTTTGCGAGGTAGAGTTTCCGCCAAGCCCCTGATGCGGCCAGAACATTCATCCGTCCACGGACAAATATCACATGCTGGAGATTTAGGAGTGCAAATGGTGGCACCCAAATCCATCAGTGCTTGAGCAAAATCGCCGCTGCGTTTTTGCGGCACCAGCTGGGTTGCCTCCGCGCGGATGCGTGGTTTGGAACTAGGCAATGGTTCTTCAATAGCGAAATAACGCGAAATCACACGGTCCACATTGCTATCAATTGCGGCGGCGGGTCTATTAAAGGCAATGGCCGCAATGGCAGCTGAAGTGTAAGGGCCAATGCCAGGTAAACTTGCTAATTCCTCAACAGTTTCGGGAAATTTCCCACCTAATTCTCTGGCAACAATTTTTGCACAAGCGTGAAGGTTGCGGGCTCTGGCATAATAGCCAAGACCAGCCCACGCTTTCATCACATCTTCAGTTGAAGCCTCGGCCAAATCTTGCACTGTGGGCCACAGTTCCACGAATTTTGAAAAATAACTCTTCACGGCTGCGACCGTGGTTTGTTGCAACATGATTTCAGAAAGCCAGGTTTTATAGGGATTGGGCACAGCCATGCGCCACGGTAAAACTCTTGCGTGGGCATCATACCACACGAGAAGTTTATCGCTTAATTCTGTTTGCGGCCCTTGTTCTGCCATGGTTTTCACTCAAATAACCCGCTAAATACAATGCTCATGGAAACTCTCGACAAATATTTTCGCAATCTCGCCAAAGCTGCTTTTGCGCGCCATGGCTTTGCCAGCGAACAACTGATCTCGCAATGGAGCATTATTGTGGGTGAGCCTTGGGCTTCATATAGTGTGCCGGACAAGATCATTTGGCCAAGAGCCGCCGCCGACAGTTCACGCAAAATGGGCGGCACTTTGGTGGTGAGAGCTGCTGCGGGCCGCGCGCTGGACTTGCAATATGAAGCTCCGCGCATCATTGAGCGAGTTAATCAGTTTCTGGGTTATGGTGCCATTGGCACACTGAAAATAATGCAAGATTCGCTGCAGATTGAAAAGCCAAAACCAGCCCCTCGCCCCATTTCTGCCCAAGCACGTGCCGCTTGGCAGGCCAAAATTGACGATATTGCCGATGACGGCTTGAAAGCTGCTTTAACACGGCTGGCGGCTCATGCGGCTCCACGTGGTCCCAAGCCCAAAATGTTCTCCACAGGGGAAAATAGGGATTGGCCTCTTCCTCCAACTTCAGATAGGAAAAACTCATGACAAATACTTCCAGACGTTCTCTTATGATTGGCGCTGCCAGTTTGAGCCTTTTTGCTGTGGCACCAGCTTGGGCACAGGAAACAAAAACTGTTGATTTAACTGATTTGCTCACACCGCCTGAATTAGGCGATATGATCGAAGGTCTAGACACTGCAAAAGTGACGGTTGTTGAATATGCCTCAGCAAGTTGCCCACATTGCGCGGCATTTCACAATGAGGTTTTTGTGAAGCTGAAAACTGATTATATTGACACCGGCAAAGTGCGATTTGTTTTCCGCGAATTCCCGCATAATGATCAAGGCATGGCGGCCTTTATGGTGGCGCGCTGCTCGCCAAAGGAAAAATATTTCCCGCTTATGGATATTTTCTTCAAGACCCAGGAGAAATGGGTGCCCGATGCTTTCAATCAGTTGAAAGATATAGCCAAGCAATCAGGCATGAGCGAAGCAGATTTTGAGGCCTGCCTGAAAAACGAGAAAGTGGCCAAGGGCATTTGGAATGTGCGCGACAAAGCCGATAAAAAATATGGCGTAACGGGCATTCCGACGATTTTTGTGAATGGCAAAGCGTTCGACGGTGAACGTACATTTGCTGCGATGAAAGCCGTTATTGATCCGCTGTTATAACACGAAGATGGGGCAAACTTTAGATGCGCTTTGCCAAGCTAAAACTGACAGGCTTTAAATCTTTCGTTGAGCCCACGGAACTGATCATCGAGCGCGGCCTCACCGGTGTGGTGGGGCCCAATGGTTGCGGCAAATCCAATTTGCTCGAAGCCTTGCGCTGGGTGATGGGGGAGAATTCATATAAGTCTATGCGTGGTGCCGGCATGGAAGATGTGATTTTCGCTGGCACGCAAGATCGCCCAGCGCGCAATTTGGCCGAAGTTATGGTGACCATGGGCAATGAGGACCGCACTGCGCCTTCGGCCTATAATGAATCTGAGATTATCGAAATCTCACGCCAGATTGTGCGTGACCAAGGCTCTAAATACCGCGTCAATGGATCTGAAGTGCGCGCGCGCGATGTGCAGCTTTTATTTGCGGATGTGTCTACGGGTTCGCGCTCACCTGCACTGGTGCGCCAAGGGCAGATTTCAGAAATCATCAATGCCAAACCGCAAGCACGGCGCTTGATTTTAGAAGAGGCCGCAGGAATTACAGGCTTGCACAGCCGCCGCCATGAAGCTGAACTAAAACTCAAAGCTGCTGAAGCAAATTTAGCGCGGTTGGATGATGTGACAGCGCAGCTTGAAAGCCAGCTTTCCAGCTTGAAACGTCAAGCGCGGCAGGCGCTTAAGTATAAACAAGTGTCTGGTGACATTCGCAAGCTTGAGGCGGCTGGATTATTTGTGGCGTGGCGTGATGCCAATGCCGCCATGCAGGCTGATCGAGTGGCGTTGGATGAGGCAACGCGTGGGTTGGCGGAACATACCCGTGATGCATCAGAAAAATTGCGCGGGCGCGATGAGCTGGGCGAAACCTTACCGGCCCTTCGCGAACAAGAAACCATTCGCGCTGCCGTGTTGCAACGCATGGTGCTGGAACGGGCCGCTATCGACGAAGAAGAAAAGCGGGTTGAAAGCCGTTTGAATGAATTGAAGCAACGCCGCACGCAAGCCAGCAATGACCTTCGCCGTGAAGAAGAGCTGGTTCAAGATACTGACGGGGTTATTGCCAAGTTGCAAGCTGAGGGCGTTTTCCTGGAAGAAGCGTTAAGCAATGACAGCGGTCTGCGCATAGAAGCGGCAACGGCCTTGCAGGAAACTGCGGCTTCATTGGCGCAAGCGCAGGAAGCAGCGGATGCTGCAAATAATCGCCTCTCGGAATTGGTGGCGCAGCGCAGTGCTCTGGAACGCTCAATTGCTGAGCATCAAAATCGCTTGGCCAAGCTTGACCGCGAAGCCAGCGATATTGAACAGCGCAGGCTGGCGTTGCAGGCGCGGGTGGGTTCGGCTGCTGATGGTGCCACATTAATTTCTGCGGTTGAAGTGGCCGTTGGCGTTGCTACTTCAGCAGAACAAGCGGCAGGGCACTCCGAAGTGGGGCTTCGGGTTTTGCGGGCTGTGGAAGGCGACAGGCGCCAAGCCTATGATGATGCGCGGCGTAAAGCTGAACGCTTGCAAACTGAAGTCCGTACACTGACGAATTTACTCAGAGCTGGCGGTGGTGATTTATGGCCATCATTGGTAGACTCCATTGCAGTGCAGCCCGGATATGAAGGGGCTTTAGCTGCGGCCTTGGGTGAAGATATTGAAGCTTCGGCAGATGAAGGTGCGCCGGTGTTTTGGCGTGGGCTTCCACCCCTCGACACTATTGCTGCTTTGCCGGGTGATGCTGCCGCACTTTCGCAATTTGTGCAGGGGCCACATGCATTGGCGCGCGTTCTATCGCATGTGGGTGTGGTTTCAAAAGCGGTGGGTGCCGCACTGCAAGCACAACTAAAGCCTGGTCAACGCCTCGTTTCCACCCAAGGCGATGTGTGGCGTTGGGATGGGTTTACGGCCGCTGCCGACGCGCCAAGTCCGGCTGCAAAACGCTTGTCCGAACGCAACCGGCTTTCATCAATCGAAGACGATATGAAAGCTACTATGCTTGCTGCTGATGCGGCAAAGCTTGAATATGAAACTGCAAAAATTGCCGTGGAATCGGGTGTTCGTGGCGAGCGTGAAAAGCGCGATGCATGGCGGGCTGCAACATCGGCTTTGGATGTGGCGCGTCAAGCTTTGCATGCCCATGAACGGCGCATGGCCGAAACAGCTGCGCAGACCAGCGCATTGGATGAAGCGGCGCGCAGCAGTGACTCACGATTGACTGAAGCGCTCGGACTTTTCGATATAGTTCAAAATGAATTTGCGGCTTTACCAGCCGCTGATGGCAGTGCGCAAGACTTGCTACGCCTTCGTGATATTCTAAATAGCGAACGCGCAACTTACGCTGAAGCTCGCGCCAAGCATGATGGCTTGGAGCGCGAAGCCCGCATTCGGGCTGAGCGTTTGAAGGCAATCGCATCTGAACAAGAACAATGGAATTCCCGCGCCAATAAAGCCAAAGAACAGACTGGGCTTTTAGTGAAGCGCATGGAAGAAACTGAAAACTCCATTACTGAGATGAGCCAAATGCCGCCGCAAATTGCGGATCGCCGTTTCAAGTTGATGAATAGTTTAAGCGAGGCTGAGCAGGAACGCAAAGCAGCAGCGGATGCTTTGGCCGCCGCTGAAAATGCAGTTCGGGCCTCTGATCAGGCTTTACGTGTGGCCCAGGAATTGGCGGCCACTTCACGTGAAGATCATGCGCGCTTGGGGGCACATTTAGAAGCTTCCACCAGCCGCCATGAACATTGCACGACGCGCATTTCAGAAACCATGAACTGCCTGCCAGAAGATGTTTTAAGGCAGGCCGATGTGGATGCTGAGAAGCTTCCCGCTGCTGAAGAAATTGAAAAGAAGCTGGTAAATTTGCGTGAAGATCGCGAGCGATTGGGTGCTGTTAATCTGCGCGCTGATGAAGAGGCTGAAGCCCTGGCAACACAGCTTGACACGATGAAAACGGAAAAAGATGAGCTGGTGCAGGCAATCGCAAAATTGCGCGGTGGCATTGGCAGTTTGAACCGCGAAGGCAGGCAACGTCTGCTTGATGCGTTTGGCACGGTCAATCAAAAATTCGGCGAGTTATTCACAACCTTGTTTGGTGGCGGCAAGGCTGAGCTGCAATTGATTGAGTCTGATGATCCTTTGGAAGCTGGTCTGGAATTGTTTTGCCATCCACCCGGCAAAAAACCGACCACATTGTCGCTGATGTCAGGCGGTGAGCAAACACTCACAGCTCTGTCTCTGATTTTCGCAGTGTTCCTCACCAACCCTTCGCCCATCTGCGTGCTCGACGAAGTTGATGCCCCACTCGATGATCATAATGTGGAGCGCTTCTGCAATTTGCTCGATGGCATGTTGCAGCGAACTGAAACACGCTTCCTCATCATCACCCATCACCCCGTTACAATGGCGCGCATGCACAGGCTATTCGGCGTGACCATGATGGAGCGCGGTGTTTCGCAACTTGTGTCGGTGAACTTGGAAGAGGCTGAACAGCTGGCCGAGGCCAGCTGATGCTTTTAGGCGCGTTCCGCGCACCTCAGCATGAGGGATTCATAAACTCCACACCCTGAGGAGCGAGTACTTCACGCGCCTCGAAGGGTTACTTGCTCAAAAATGCCGTCGCTGTAATAGCATTTGTAATTGTTTGAAATGCATTGGCTACGTCGGCTGCGGTATTTGCTACATAAAAATCTGTCGCCGAATTTGACGAACATGCCTTCAAGCGTTGGGTTTGGCTGTTGTCGTCCAAATCAAACGCCACGGTAATCATGGTGATGCCGGAAGCTTTTGCATTGGCGCAGAGTGCCGCCAAATTGCTATCACCTTGCGCCACCGTGCGAGTGCTGCCTGGGCCAAATGCGGGTTCAGTTTGCGCACCATCAGTCAACACAACCATATATTTTATGGTGCCTGTATCGCCATAGCTTACAGCTTCAGTATAGGGCGCATTGGGAGATAGAACCTGATAGCCAAACTCTACGCCCAAGGCCACATGGGTGTATGCATAGGGAATCATGTTATTGAGTTGAGACTTTACAGCGGCAAAATTATCTGTGAGCGGACGAATTTTGAGGTCGCGCGCAATGTAACCATTGCAGCCCCATGCGGCGTGAACTGGGGCGTCTGGTTGGCCCCACTTAGAGTTTGCGGCAGCAGTTGGAGTGGCGTCAGTTAGGTTGTGGGGAAATTGGCGATCTTGCGTGCAACCGGTCCAATTGCCAGCTCCAATTTGACCGAGCACATTGCTCTTTGGCAGCGTCGTGTAGACGTTATGTGAAAATGGCACGAGAGCGAATTTAACTTTGTCGGCATTGTCCTTGGTCACATCATCGATCAATTTGATGGCGGCATTGCGCATGGCAAGATATTTAACTTCTGTGCCTGCGACATCACCCATCGAGCCAGAATAATCGAGCACCAAAGCTATTTCGGCCTTCTTTGAATCTGGGATGTTGACTTCGGAAGTGACGTCAATATCAAAAACATTTACGCCTGCGGCCGCCAAGATTGTCGTCGGTAATTTGGCGGTTGCATGGCCTTTGACATCTGTTGCCGCCACTGTGAAATTCGCAGTGCTTGAATAAGTTGCAGCAAAGCCTTCCGAAACATTGGCAGCAAATGTGTCCTTGCCAATCTGGATCCGCTGGGCTGAGGTTTTGTCTTTCGCGGCAGCGGCGGCCAAAGTGCCTACATCCAATGCGCTCTGCATTTGTGTTTGCATGGAAGAATAGCGGGAAATGTCAATCGCTGCTCCAGCGGCAGCCAAAATAGGGACCAGAGACAGAGCGTAGGTGACGGCGATCGTCCCACTGGTGTTTGCCGCAAAGCGCCTAAATGTTCTCATAGCCCTAACTCCCTGTCTCAAATCGACACAAAAACTCTGTGTACGAAAAGACGGAGCAAGGACTGCACCACATTTTTATAGTGCCTAAACATAAGGTTTAGAAAGCGTTAACGAGCTGTATCAGAACGGGCGGCGTTGCTTGATGGCTTGGGTTAATGTGCCTTCGTCTAAGTAATCAAGCTCGCCGCCCACGGGCACACCATGCGCCAGACGCGATGTGGCAACGCCCAGATTTTTCAATCGTTCAGTGATGTAATGCGCCGTGGTTTGGCCTTCCACTGTGGCATTGGTGGCCAGCACCACTTCTTTCACAGAACCATCGTTACAGCGATGCACCAGTTGCTGAATGTCCAAGTCTTCGGGCCTAACTCCACCCAATGCTGATAACGTTCCGCCCAGCACATGGTAGAGCCCGTTCCAAGCGCTGGCACGTTCCAAGGCCCAGAGATCACCCACTTCTTCGATCACGCAAATGCTGGTGCGATCACGGCGGTGATCCGAACAGATGGTGCAAGGGTCTAGCGTATCGACATTGCCGCATTCGGAGCAGGTTTTCACTTTAAGGTGAGCATCGCCCAAAGCAGCTGCGAGCGGAGCTAATAACTTGTCGCGGTTTTTTACGAGATGGAGGACAGCGCGACGCGCCGAACGCGGGCCCAACCCCGGCAGTTTTGCAAGCAGCTGGATGAGGCGTTCAATTTCGGGGCCAGCTTGGCGCTTCACAGAGCAGCCCTCATGCTGAGGTGCCCGCGTTCCCGCGGGCCTCGAAGCACCGCGAGTGTGGCAGACAGCCCTTCGAGGCTCGCAAAGGCTCGCACCTCAGGGTGAGGGTTGATTGCATTTTAAAGACTAAAGCCCGGAGGCATTGGCATGCCGCCGGTTACAGTTTTCATTTCTTCAGCCATCACAGCCTCGGCTTTATTTTTGGCATCGCTCAAGGCTGCGATGAGCAAGTCTTCGAGGATTTCTTTTTCTTCAGGCTTCATGAGTGAAGGGTCAATTTTAATGTTGGTGACCACGGATTTTCCAGTCATTTGCACTTTGACCATGCCGCCACCTGATTGGCCTTGCACAATCATCATTTCTAATTTCTTTTGCATGTCGGCCATGCGGGCCTGCATAAGGCCTGCTTGCTTCATCAACTCAGTCAGATTCTTCATCACTCAGTTCCACTGGTTTTGGCGCGTCGAGATCGCGCACGTTTAAAATTTCGGCGCCGGGAAAGCGATTGAGAACCGCTTGAACATCGGGGTGTTCTTTTGCACTGCGGAAGGCGCTTTCTTTGGCAGCTTTTTTAATTTGAGCGGCAGGTGCGGCACCTCCCGATTTTGCGACCATCACCATCCAGCGGCGGTGCGTCCAAGCCTCTAGCTTGCGCGAAAGCTCATTGGCGATTTGCGGGTTTGCGCCTTCAGCTAAAGCAATCTCAATCTTACCTTCACTCACGGAAATGGGGCGAACAAATGATTCAAGATCAGATTTGAATTTGATGTCGCGGCGCTCTTGGGCGACGGCGATAATGTCTGCAAAGGTTTTAAAAGAACGTGGTGGTGCCGCATTTTCAACTTGAGTGGAAACAGGAACCACTTGCGTGATGCTGCGAACTTCAGCTTGCGGCAATGAATTTTGCGCCTGAAATGGGATGGGAGTGGAACTTCGCGGCTTGTCCTGCACGGATTTTATCAGGTCTTCGCCTGCTGGAAAATTCGCTGCATGGGCTAATCGAATTAAAACCATTTCAGCAGCTTTAAGCGGCTGGTTGGAAATTGTAGTTTCGCCCAGACCTTTGAGCAGCATTTGCCAAGCTCTGGTGAGATGCACCATGGCAAGGCGTTTGGCAAAATCAGCGCCTCGGGTTTTTTCTACTTCGGTGCGTGTGGGGTCCAGCATGGCCGATTGTGGCACCAACTTCAGGCGCGTCACCCAATGTACAAAATCAGCTAGGTCAGTGAGGATGGTTTCAGGGTCACCGCCTGCTTCATATTGGCGGGCCATTTCGGCGAGCATGCGCGGGCAATCACCCGCCATCACCGCATCAAACAACCCAATCACTTGGCCGCGATCAATCAGGCCGAGCATGTTCATCACATCAGCAGATTTCACATGGCCATCGCCATAGGCAATGGCTTGATCAAGCAGAGAAAGACCATCGCGAACTGAGCCTTCTGCGGCTCTGGCAATCATGCGCAAGGCTTCGTCTTCGGCTTCCACATTTTCGAGTTGGGCAATCTTGCCATAATGCTGCATCAGCAGAATTGCATCCAAGCGGCGCAAATCAAAGCGCTGGCAGCGCGAGAGAATTGTGACCGGAACTTTGCGAATTTCCGTGGTGGCGAAAATGAACTTCACATGTGGCGGCGGTTCTTCCAGTGTTTTCAGTAGCGCGTTGAAAGCACTTTTCGAAAGCATGTGAACTTCGTCGATTATGTAAACCTTGTAGCGCGCCTGCACTGGTGCATAACGCACCGAGTCAATAATCTCGCGCATATTGTCGACACCGGTGTTGGAGGCCGCATCCATTTCGATTACATCCATATGGCGCGATTCGAGAATGGCTTCGCATTGCGGTGTCAGCTCCGGCATATTCATCGAAGGACCGCCGGGGTAGTTCAGGGCGCGCGCAATCAGCCGCGCCGTTGTGGTTTTGCCAACGCCGCGAACGCCCGTGAGCATATAGCCATGGGCAATGCGCCCGGTGGCAAAAGCATTGGTGAGGGTGCGCACCATGGCTTCTTGGCCGATCAAATCGCCGAAATTTTGCGGGCGGTATTTGCGGGCGAGAACGCGGTAGGCACTGGGATGAGATTCTGTCATGGCTACCCGTCGTTCTAAAGGTGAGAGGCTGGACGAGCAACCCATAACGGTCTCGTTGGGGCTGCTCCCTTCCGGTCCTGACCCGGTTGGCGAGCGTCACGTCCGCTGCCAACCTCTCAGGGGGCTATATGGTGGGTTTTCTGCAAATTGGCAAGAGAGATTGACCAGATTGGCGAGCTCACCTATTTGAAGGCCATGAGCGTTCGACCGATTATATATTTGCCAGACGAAAAGACCCTGCGGCAGGTTTCAAAACCTTTGGTGCGGGTGGATGAGCATGCCCGACGGGTTTTTGATGACATGCTGGAAACCATGTATGATGCGCCTGGCATCGGCATTGCCGCGGTTCAAATTGGAGTGGCGCAGCGGCAAGTGGTGATTGATCTTTCCAAACAAGGTGAAGTTCCCAAGCCATTGTTTCTGGCCAACCCGCACATCGTTTGGACCTCGCAAGAGGAAAGTGACTACGAAGAAGGCTGCCTTTCCATTCCTGATTTTTATGAAATGGTGCAGCGGCCGAAAGAAGTTAAAATTCAATATTTGGATCGCAAGGGCGAGCCCATGGAGCTTGTGGCTTCAGGCCTTTTGGCCACCTGTTTGCAGCACGAGATTGATCACCTTAATGGTATATTGTTTATAGACTACATTTCTCGGCTGAAACGCGAGCGCGTGATTAAGAAATTCCAAAAGGCTGATAAGCTGGGAAAACTGTGATGGAAGGCAAGAGACACTATGAGGCTCGCAAGGGCTCGCACCTCAGGGTGAGGGTTTCTGAATCCCTCATGCTTCGAGCATAACCAATGAAACTCATATTCATGGGCACACCAGATTTTGCAGTCGCAACGCTCGAGGCATTGATAGCTGCGGGGCATGAGATTTCTTGCGTCTATTCACAACCACCCCGCGCCAAAGGACGAGGCTTGGTTTTAACGCCAACGCCAGTTCATGCTTATGCGCAAACTCAAGGAATTGAAGTTCGCACGCCGGTTTCACTAAAATCGGAAGAAGAACATTTGCGCTTTGCTGCCGTGAAGGCTGAAGCTGCAGTGGTTGTGGCTTATGGATTGCTTTTGCCACGGGCGATTTTAGATGCTCCCACATATGGCTGCTTCAACGTTCACGCCTCGCTGTTGCCGCGCTGGCGCGGCGCTGCCCCCATTCAGCGCGCCATTATGGCAGGCGATGCGCAATCAGGTGTTACAATTATGCGGATGGAACTTGGGCTTGATACTGGACCTCTGATGAAAGTGGGGCGAATTGCAATTGGCGCAGAGACAACTGCTTCGTCTTTGCATGATGAACTTGCTGTGCTTGGATCCACGTTAATGGTTGAGGTTTTGCAAAATCCATCCGCGCACGGAGCAATTCAACCAGTCGAGGGTGTAACTTACGCAAAAAAAATTGGTAAGGCCGAGGCTCTGATTGATTTTTCGAAATCGGCTTTAGACGTGCGCAATCACATTCATGGGCTTTCACCGTTTCCAGGAGCATGGTGCATGATGAATGGATCTCGAGTCAAAATTCTGCAAGCTTCCGTTGGCAAGGGAATTGTTAGCTTTGCGTGCGCGGATGAATTTATTTCGTTCTCAAAACTGCAACGCGAAGGCAAGGGCGTTATGGATGCGCCCACATTCTTGCGCGGCTTTCCAAATCCGGTGCTTGGCTGATGCCGCGTTACCGCCTCACGATTGAATATGACGGCACCAAGTTTTTTGGCTGGCAAATGCAAGCAGATGGCAAAGGCAATACGGTGCAGGGCGTTCTCACAAAAGCGTTGGAGAAACTCCATGGTGGTGAAGGCGTGACTTTGTTTTGCGCGGGCCGCACTGACTCAGGTGTTCATGCGCTGGCGCAAGTGGCGCATGTTGATTTGCCACGTGCTTGGACGGGTTTTGAACTCTGCAATGCGATCAACGGCAATGTGCGGCCGCATTTGGTTTGCGTGACACACACTGAGGAAGTGGGTGAAGATTTTCATGCACGGTTCTCGGCAATCAATCGCCATTATATGTTTCGCATTTTAAATCGCAGAGCACCTCCTACCATTGAAATGAATCATGTGTGGCATGTGCCAGTTCATCTTGATGCTGAAGCCATGCATGAAGCCGCACAGTATTTAATTGGCCATCATGATTTTTCCACGTTTCGTGATGTGCAGTGCCAAGCCAAATCACCCATGAAGACCATCGATAAATTTGATGTATCGCGTTATGACGACATTATTGAAGTGCATGTGGAAGCGCGATCATTCTTGCATCAGCAAGTGCGTTCCATGACGGGAAGTTTGAAAAAAGTGGGTGATGGCCGTTGGAAGCCAATCGACGTAAAACACGCATTGGAGGCCCGCAACCGAACCGCTTGTGGGCCGGTGGCGCCACCAGAAGGACTGTATTTGGTGAGCGTTGGGTATTAGTCTTGGAAGGTGTTAGAGGAGTTTATTGATGACGAAAGTTTTACCTGGATCAAGCCGCGCAGCATTTGATTTTGTTTTGAAACAGTGGCGCGGGCTGATCAATATCAGTTTAATGCCAATGGCAATAATCTTGATTGTATCTTGGTATCAGTTGCAAGGTTTAGGCACCATATTTGAATTTATTGCCATGCAAGCCAAGATGGGTGACAAAATGGAGATGGCACAGATTGCCCCGCTCATGGAAAATCTGATGAAATTTTATGCGGTTGGGTTTCTTGCGCTTATCGCCATGGTTTGGTTGTTTGTGCGGGTCGTTCGGTTTTGGAAAACAGACCAAGGCAGCGCGTTTGCGGTAACGCA
The DNA here is from genome assembly GCA_031416755.1 of Hyphomicrobiales bacterium. GTDB lineage: Bacteria > Pseudomonadota > Alphaproteobacteria > Rhizobiales > Aestuariivirgaceae > Aestuariivirga. The sequence goes on along the minus strand of JANOUE010000132.1, from coordinate 25,312 downwards.
AGGCGAGATTGGTTCGACTTTTCTGACTATTCTCTATGGCCTTGGGATGCTGTTGTTGACCACCTTGCTCTATGTAGCTGGGATTGTTGCATTTGCGATTATTGCCGGAATTGGTGGTGCAAATTTGGGTGGCTCAAATCTTGGTGCGTTAGGTGCAATAATTCTGGGCTTGGTGGCTGTTGCCATGGTTTTGGGATTGGTGCTGTTTTTGTATCGCTTTCTGGTCGGCTTACCTGGTGTTGCAATGGGGGAGACGCCCGGATTCTTTTCCGATATTTGGCCATTGGCAAAAGGTGAAAGCTGGGGGGTTCCATCGCGACTCTTACTGTGGTCACTGGTTGCGATGATCCCGTTTGGTATATTGGCACTGACTTTTTCAGTGCCTTTGATGAGCGAAGTGCAAGCACAGCTTATGGCGCAAGATAAGCCGCAGGTGACGCCAGACATGCTAGCGCGTATTGTGCAAACGATGGCACCCTTACAAATCATAAATCTGCTTATACAAATGCCATTAATTTGGTTTTTTTCGGCACTGCTGAGTGAAGCCCATTACCGTTTTAGGGCTAAGCTTTCAGAAAGTAAGAATCGATAATACGGCGATAGATTCTTGCTGTTGCTTTTAGCTCTTCAACATCGATGCGTTCATTCACTTGATGAACAGTGGAGTTGGTGGGGCCGAATTCTAAAACCGGGCAGTAGTCTTTCACAAAGCGTGCGTCTGAGGTTCCACCTGAAGTGGAAAGAATTGGCAATAGGCCAGTCTCCGCCTGCACGGCATCTTGCACCAGTCCCACAAAGGCACCGGGCTCAGTGATGAAAGCTTCGGCACTTTCAGTGGTGGTCACGTGCCAATTGCCGCCCAATGCTGCTTTAACAGTTTCGATGTGAGCATCTACCCACGCACGGAGTGAATCGTAATCATGTTCGGTGGAAAAGCGGATGTTGAATTTGGCTGTCGCTTTGGCCGGCACCACATTGGTTGCTGTGTTGCCCACATCAAAGGTGGTGACTTGCAACGAAGAGGAATCGAAAAGCTCGTTGCCGCAATCGAGTGCGGTGGATGAAATTAGGTCAACGAGCCGCGCAAGTTTAGCAATTGGATTTGAAACTTTTTGCGGATATGCCACGTGGCCCTGCGTGCCTTCCACTTCAACTTTGAAACTGAGCGAACCGCGACGGCCAATTTTAATAGTATCGCCTAAAGCATCTGCGCAAGTTGGCTCACCCACTAAGCAGTGGTCTGGCACATGTTGAAATTTTTTCATCCACTCTAAAACTTTAACAGTGCCGTTAATAGCTGGACCCTCTTCATCGCCAGTAATTAAGACTGAAATGCTGCCGCCGAATTTTGGATTTTCACGGACATAATCAAGTGCAGCAGCAACAAATGCTGCAACTGAGCCCTTCATATCACTGGCACCACGGCCATAGAGTTGTCCGCCTTTAATTTCAGCTGCGAAGGGTGGATGAGTCCAGCCTGCTTCATCGCCCACGGGCACCACATCGGTGTGGCCAGCAAAGCAAAGATGTGGGGCAGACGTGCCCAGCCGCGCAAAGAGATTGTCTATGTCTGGCGTATCCTTATCTTTAAACACCAAGCGATGGGTGGTGAAGCCAGCAGGCTGTAATAGATTTTCGACAACACTCAGCGCACCGTGATCATGCGGGGTGACTGATGGACAACGGATGAGGTCTTGGAGAATTGCGACGGGATCGTGAGCGGTGTTTTTCATGATTTGTATTATAGAGTAACACACACCGCATTTGAAGCCTTTGCCTTCTCCCCTTGAGGGAGAAGGTGGCGCGAATGCGCCGGATGAGGGGGCTGCTGGCAATAGGACTCGCTGCACCAACCCCTCATCCGTCTTGCGCTTTCAGCGCAATCCACCTTCTCCCTCAAGGGGAGAAGGCAGAGTTTAGTTTTTAAGCCAGCGGATCTTCGCCGAAACGGTTCGGGCCATCGGTGCCGCGCAGGAAGCCGCATTCGATCAAGAACCACAAGGCGCCAATGATTGGCACGAACATGATCAAGCTCCACCAACCAGATTTATCGCGGTCATGCCAGCGCTTGGTATAAATTGCTAAAGCTGGATAAATGAAGAGCAGTGAAACGATAATAATCGGCGTCATGGCTTTGGTGGCCGTTGCAGCAGCTTCTTCTGGTGGCATATTTGGATCCATGCCGCCCATCATCGATGTGCCCAAAAGCATACCCAGCACCAACATCAGCACCCATTGCAGAACAACCATCGCTAAAATACTCAGCCAAAATGGCTGACGGTTAATGCGGCCGCTAAAGCTCGTTAAAAGATATTTCCAATCCATAATGTCCTCCACGTTATGCCCCACGGCGGAATTATGAGTGAGAATCAGTCTCTCAGCAACTCATTGATGCTGGTCTTGCTGCGGGTTTTTTCGTCGACGCGTTTCACAATCACGGCACAATAAAGTGATGGGCTTGGTGAACCATCGGCAAAAGGTTTTTGTGGCAACGACCCTGAGACGACAACAGAATAAGGTGGCACGCGGCCCATGAACACTTCGCCAGTGGCGCGGTCAATGATTTTGGTGGATTGACCTATAAACACGCCCATCGAAATCACCGTGCCTTCGCCGACAATCACACCTTCAACAACTTCAGAGCGCGCCCCAATGAAGCAATTGTCTTCAATAATGGTGGGGCCTGCTTGCATGGGTTCCAATACGCCGCCTATGCCAACACCGCCAGAGAGATGCACGTTTTTGCCGATCTGCGCACAAGAGCCGACTGTGACCCAGGTATCAACCATGGTGCCCTTATCCACATAAGCACCAAGGTTTACAAATGACGGCATTAAAATGGCGCCCGGCGCAATATGGGCGGAGTGGCGCACGATGCAATTGGGCACGGCGCGAAAGCCGGAGTCGCGGAATTTCTTGGCCGTCCAGCCTTCAAATTTCGACGGCACCTTATCCCACCACTTCGATTTTCCGGAACCGCCAGCAATCAATTCCATATCATTCAGGCGGAATGACAGAAGTACAGCTTTTTTCAGCCACTGATGTGTCACCCATGCGCCAGTTTCTTTGGAAGCCACGCGCAAGCGGCCAGCGTCTAATTCATTCAAAGCAAACTCAACGGCTTTTCTCGTGTTGCCTTTGGTTTTCAAATTCACTTTGTCACGGTTTTCCCATGCGTCGTCGATGATGGCCATTGCGTTTTTCATGGGGTCACTCCTTTGAGAAATTCTGCGAGATCGTTCGTGGTGTGATGCACATAAGGGGCATCATGTTTTTCGTGTTCGGTAATCAAAACCGTGGTCATGCCCATATTGTGCGGGGCTTCCAGATTTTCTGCAAGGTCTTCAAAGAAGGCACTGCGGTTGCTATCGACACCATGCAAATTTTGGAATTTATCGTAAGGCGTTCGATCTGGTTTGGGAATGTAATCTGAATCAACAATATCAAACACAGCCTCGAAATGATCGGTAACACCCAGTCTTGCCATCACGCGCTTGGCGTGGCCAGTGGTGCCGTTGGTGAAGACCAATTTACGGCCCGGCAAATTTGCCAGAGCGTCCCTCAAGTTTTCAAGACGCGGCACAGTTGAATAATCAATGTCGTGGACATAATCGAGAAAGGCGCCTGGCTTCATATCGTGTTCCACCATCAGCCCGCGTAAAGTGGTGCCATATTTCGTGTAATATTCACGGCGGCGGCGCAGCGCTTCGGCTTCGTCGACATTAAATTCATCGCGGATAAAATCACTCATGCGCACATGCATTTGGTCAAAGAGTTTGCACGAAGCTGGATAGAGCGTGTTGTCTAAATCAAAAATCCACGTGTTGATATGGTCAAAGCCTCTCATACGCCATCCCGAGAAATGCGTGTGCCAACGCCATGCGGTGTTAGCAGTTCCAACAATACAGAATGCGGCACGCGGCCATCCAAAATAATCACACCTTCAACGCCGGCAGACACTACTGAAGCAGCACTTTCGATTTTTGGAATCATGCCAGCTGTTATGGTGCCATCATCAACGAGGCCCTGCACTTCGCCAGTTTTCAATTCGCTGATGAGTTGTTTGTTTTTATCAAGCACGCCCGCCACATCGGTGAGCAGCAGCAAACGCTTGGCATTCAGCGCCACGGCAATTGCCCCTGCTGCGGTATCAGCATTCACGTTATAAGTATCGCCTTCCCAGCCAATGCCAATTGGGGCTATCACGGGAATGGCGTCGCTCTTCATAATGGTGTTGAGAATTTCAATGTTGATGCGGGCGGGCTCGCCCACTTGGCCAAAATCAATTGTAGTCACTTGGCCGGTTACGGGATCGGTTTTTCTCTTTGTGTAACGTTCGGCAATCAACAAGCTGCCATCTTTTCCGGACACGCCAACAGCGCGGCCACCCGCTTGCTGGATGGAAGCAACGATGGATTTGTTGATGGAACCAGAGAGAACCATTTCTACCACTTCCATTGTCTCATGATCAGTCACACGCAAACCTTCACGGAATATTGGTTTCACGGCCAGCTTATCCAACATGCGGTTGATCTGCGGGCCGCCGCCATGAACCACAACCGGGTTGAGGCCACAGACTTTGAGCATCACCATATCACGGGCAAATTGCTGTGAAAGTTTCGGGTCTACCATGGCATGGCCGCCGAATTTCACCACGATGATCTGATCATCATAGCGCTGCAAAAATGGCAGAGCTTCGGAGAGGATGCGCGCGGTTTCGGAAGTTTCAGTCATGGGGCAAATCCTTACAATGGATTTTTGCGTTATAGGACAATTCGCAAGCTTGAAAAGGGGTTTTAGGTATTTACCAGCTTGGCCACTTCGGCGCGCAATTCATCGATACCAAAAGCTTTTTCGGCCGACGTGATATGGATGGTGGGGAAAGCTGCGGCGCGTTTTTTGACGATGGCCAAAGTCTCGGCCATCAGGCTCTCAAGTTCGGAAGGTTTGATTTTATCGGATTTGGTAATGACGAGCTGATAGGCCACAGCCGCATCATCCAGCATCTCAAACATTTCCATATCGTGGGTCATCACGCCATGGCGGGCATCAATGAGCACGAAAGCGCGGGTTAAGCCCACGCGGCCGCGCAGATAGCCACGCAAAACCGCCTGCCATTGTTTCACATCTTTTTTCGAAGCTTTGGCATAGCCATAGCCCGGCATATCCACGAGGTTAAGCTTGGGACCAACCTCAAAAAAATTGAGTTCGCGGGTTCGGCCAGGCGTGTTTGACGTGCGGGCCAGACCATTCACGCCAGTTAAAGCATTGAGTAGTGTTGATTTGCCTACGTTCGAGCGCCCAGCAAAGGCCACTTCGACGCCGCGCATGGGTGGCAGCTGCTCAAGCTTGGCCACGCCCAAACGGAATGTGGCAGAGCCATTGAGCAGTTGGCGGCCAGCTAGCAGTTCGTCTGGGGTGAAGCTGACGCTCAAGGTGCGGCCGGTTTTTTCTTCCTGAATGGAATGCTGTCTTTGATGTTGCCAAAGAAATCCAGTTCAGTGCCGTGTTTTTTCATGATGTAGCTTTGCTGGGCCACCGAGAGAATGTTGCTCCACGTCCAATAGATCACAAGACCAACCGGGAATGTGCCGAGCATGAAAGTGAACAGCACTGGCATCCAGTTAAACATGCTGGCTTGAATTGGGTCGGCCGGTGTTGGGTTGAGGCGCATTTGCAGCCACATAGTAATGCCCATCAGAATTGGCCACACACCGATCATCAAGGATGGCCATGGCTGCCATGGGATGAGGCCGAACAAATTGAACATTGATGTTGGATCGGGCGCTGAAAGATCGTGAACCCAGCCGAAGAATGGTGCGTGGCGCAATTCGATGGTGGTGAGAATAACTTTGTAAAGTGAGAAGAAAATTGGAATTTGAATGAGCATGGGCAAGCAACCCGCCATAGGGTTTAATTTCTCGCGCTTATAAAGCTCCATAGTTTCTTGTTGCTGCTTAGTTTTGTCATCAGGATATTTTTCCTTGATCTCATCCATCTGCGGCTTGAGCGCTTTCATTTTGGCCATCGAGGCATAGGATTTATTAGCAATTGGGAACACCAAGAGCTTCACCAAAACCGTGACTAACAGAATGGCGATGCCAAAATTGCCGACATATTTGTTGGCGAATTCTAGCAAATAGAACATGGGTTTTGTGATTGGGCTGAACCAGCCCCAATCGATCATCAGATCGAATTTTTCAAAGCCATATTTTGTGCTGATCTTGTCAATCGCATCAACGATTTTCACGCCTGCAAAAACGTGATCCTCGTAAGAGGCTGATGTGCCCGGTGCTACCAGTATGGCTTCATCAGCAAGATAATCTGCTTGATAAGCATCACGATTTGGAATTGGCACAAACTTATAGGTGTTGGTGATTTTTTTGTCCTTGGCGGGGATCAGCATCGCGGCCCAATATTTATCGGTGAAGCCAAGCCATCCGCCAATGCTGCTAATTTTTATCGGTTCTTCTGGTGCTTTCTTTAAATCTGCATAGTGGTATTCATTGAGGCCGCCATTGTGAACTCCCAACATGCCCTCGAAGAAAACCCAGTAACCAGCGACAACTGGTGTGTCTTGGCGTTGAACGCGAGCGTAGGGAACCAAGTTTACGGCTGTTCCTGACGTGTTGGTGACTGTTTGTTTGACTGTGAAGAGATAATCATCGCTGATAGAAATGGTGCGTGAGAAAGCAAGGCCTGCACCATTGTCCCACATTAGCGTCAAAGGCCTGTCTAGTGTCAGAACTGCGCCTGCGGGGGCGGTCCACAGCGTCTTCGAGTCTGGCACGGCAGCCGAGCCCATGGGCTGGGCTACAAAATTCTGTTCAACATAGAACGCGTTGGGGGCACCTGAAGGAGAGAGCAACGTAACCGGCCCACTAGCCGGATTAACATCGACTGTGTGCTTGACCAGTTTCAAGTCATCGAGCTGAGCTCCAACCAAATTGATCGACCCGGAGAGTTGGTTGGTTTCGATTTTCACACGCGGCGTTGCGGCAATCAGCGAGTTACGCTCCTGCACTGGAACGGCTGCTTCATGAGCTGGTTTTGTCGCCTCGATTATTGCCTGCTGTTCGGCTTTTTGTTGAGTAGGAACCTGGTAATAAAATTGCCAGCCAAACATAATGATCATCGACAAGACGACGGCCAATAAAACATTTTTGGTATCAACTGCGGGTGGCTTGTTCATGATGCACTCTTTTCAGGGGCGGTTGCCGCTTTGGCGTGGAGCCGCTGCATGGCTGAGATAAGGTCTGATTGCAATAATTCAAAGGGTCGATTTTCAGCGGCACTGCGGCCTATTACAACATAATCGGCGCCGCTCAGCGCCAAATCTGACACTGCAAGGCGCGCTGCTTCTTTTAAACGCCGCTTAATTCTGTTGCGCGTAACAGCATTGCCGAGCTTTTTGGTGCAGGTGAAGCCAATGCGCGGGCCTCCAGCATCTTTACGATCGCGAAACTGCAGCACCAAACTTGTTTGGGCTTGATACAAAGATTTGGCGGCGGCAACAAAATCCTGCCTCCGCTTGATCCTTTGCATCGAATTTCAGTTAATTATGCCGAAAGGCGCTTGCGGCCAGCCGCGCGGCGACGACGGATCACATTGCGGCCACCCACAGTTGCCATACGGGCGCGGAAGCCATGGCGGCGCTTGCGAACAAGCTTTGAGGGTTGATAAGTGCGTTTCACGTGTCTGCTCCGTATTTCATCTGACCAATTTCCGCAAGTGCTTCAAAAATAACGAACATTCGTCATTTCAAAAGACTCAAACGGCCGGAAAATATGGCCTATTTGTAAAAGTTGGGCGGGTTATGCGGTAAAGCTTTGGAAAAGTCAACGCAAGGCAGCTTCGTTCACAAGAATTACATCTTTTATCACGCTTAAACACGGGGGTTAAAGCCTTATCACGAGGCGGTGAGACCCCCTTTTCAAAGTTTTTCAATTCAGTCATGAGTTGACCATGACCCAAAATCAAACCCCTTTCTTCACTGGAATCCGGCGCTGGCTGCCTCTCATGGTTCTGGCCTGCCTCATGCTAGCCGCTTACAGTTTTGGCTTACAGAAATATCTCAGTCTTGAGCTGATCGCGGTCAATCGCGAATATCTCCTGAATTATGTGGCCAATCACCTCGTCATGTCAGTGCTAATTTATATGGCCATTTATATCGTGGTTGTGGCGCTTTCCCTGCCGGGGGCCGCAATTCTAAGCATTGTCGGTGGTTTTGTGTTTGGCTGGGCTCTGAGTGCGCCGGTGACTGTGGTGGCTGCCACAAGTGGTGCCATTATAGTTTTTCAAATTGTGAAAACCTCACTTGGAGCAGCGATCGCTGAGAAGGCCGGTCCCTTTGTGCAAAGGCTTTCTGATGGTTTTGCAAAAGACGCCTTCAATTATCTTTTGTTCCTGCGTTTGGTTCCGGCATTTCCGTTTTTTATTGTAAATGCGGTGGCGGGCGTGTGCCGTGTTCCGCTTAGAACATTTGTACTCGCAACATTTGTGGGCATCATCCCAGGTACATTTGTCTTTGCGTGGTTGGGCCGTGGCCTTGGAAGTGTAATTGATGCGCAAAGCACTGTTCATGCTGCTTGTGTTGCCGAAAAAGGCATGGCGAGTTGCCCCTATTCCCTTTCAATTACGTCATTGGTTACGCCGCAATTGTTGCTCGCATTTGCCGCCCTTGGTGTGGTGTCGCTTATTCCGGTTGCCCTTAAAAAATGGAAGGCTGTTGCATGATCTATGATTTCGCAATTATTGGCGGCGGTTCTGCGGGCCTCTCGCTTGCAGCTGCAGCGGCGCAATTTGGTGAAAAAGTTGTGTTGTTTGAAAAGGGCGACATGGGAGGAGACTGTTTAAACTCAGGCTGTATTCCTTCAAAATCCTTGATTGCGGCAGCCAAACATGCCCATGCCCAACGCAGCTCAGCGCCATATGGTGTGGCTGCTCTTGAACCTAAGGTGGACTATGCCAAAGTGATGGCTCATGTTGAAAGCGTGATTGCAACTATAGCGCCCCATGACAGCCAAGAACGTTTTGAAAAACTTGGCGTGACCGTGGTTCGAGCCCCGGCACAATTCATCAGTGCACGGAGCTTATCGGCCGCTGGGCAAACTTATGAAGCGCGCAAAATTGTAATTGCCACTGGTTCGCGCGCTGGGGTGCCAGCAATTGCTGGATTGAAGGATGTGCCCTATCTTACCAATGAAACAATTTTCAAGAATCGCGTGATGCCTGCTCATTTGATTGTTATTGGTGGTGGACCGATTGGCATGGAAATGGCGCAAGCGCACCGCAGGCTTGGGTGCAAAGTGACGGTGCTGGAAGCTTTTCAGCCGCTGGCAAAAGACGATCCGGAACTTACATCTATTGTGCTCGATGCATTGCGCAGCGAAGGCATTGATATTCGCGCGCAGGTGGCCATTGCCGAAGTTAAATCCGCAGATAAACTGATCCAGGTAATTCTCAAAGAAGGTGAAGTGATTGAAGGAACGCATCTTCTTGTGGCGGCGGGCCGAATCCCTAATCTTGAAGGGCTAAACCTTGAAGCTGGTGGCGTGGAGTTTACAAAGCGCGGCATTACGGTTGATGCTTCGCTGCGCAGTTCCAATCGCAATGTTTATGCGGCGGGTGATGTTGCTGGTGGGCTCCAGTTCACCCATGTCGCTGGCTATCACGCTGGCCTGATTATTCGCAATGCCATGTTTCGCTTGCCGGTTAAAAACCGCACCGACATTATTCCCTGGGTCACTTACACAGATCCAGAACTCGCACATGTGGGCCTGACTGAAGCAGAAGCAAAAAAACTCCATGGTGATGCTCTCAAAGTTCTGCGTTGGACATTTAAGGAAAATGATCGTGCGCAAGCTGAAGGTAAAACCAAGGGCCTCGTGAAAATTATCGTTGCCAAGAAAGGCATAATTATAGGTGCCAGCATTGTGGGCGCAGGAGCTGGCGAGCTTATTGCACCTTGGGTTCTGGCCGTGACCAACAGGATGAAAATTTCGGCCTTTGCCAATGTGGTTCTGCCCTACCCCACTTTGAGTGAAGCTGGAAAACGCGCCGCCATTACAAGCTATGCTGGGATTGCGCAAAAACCACTTTTGCGACGTGTGCTAGGATTTCTCAAGCTGCTGGGTTAGAAGTGGCTATGGCTGAAAGTTCATCTGTTCATTGGCTGCGGCTGTTGCGCGGCCTTTCTGGTAAAGTGCTTTTGCTCACCATCATTTTTGTGATGTTGGGTGAAGTTCTCATCTTTTTGCCCTCAATTGCAAATTTTCGCATTCAATGGCTGAAAACGCGCATTGCTCAGGCCGAGATTGCAGCACTTGCGGCGCAAGCTGCGCCCAATCAAATCGTAGATGAGGATTTGCGCAGCACCATTCTTAAAGGGGCCGGTGTTGATGCTGTGGCGCTAACCAAAGGCGACAAGCGCCAATTGATTTTGCGTGGCCAGGAGGAAGGAATGATTGCTGAAAGTTTCGACCTGCGACCCGGCCTATATTATTCAACCATCGGTCAAGCTTTTGCAGTGATGTTCCGGCAACAAGATCGGCTGGTAAGTGTCATCGACAAGCCACCGGCCATGTCTGGCGATGTGATTGAAATTTCATTGCATGAGCGGCCCTTGCGCGATGCCATGCTGCGTTATGCCCTTAACATTCTCGCACTGTCGATTGTCCTCTCGCTTGCTGTTGCTACAATGATTTTTGCGGCGTTGAACCGCGTTCTGGTGCGACCCATGCAAAGCCTCTCGGCCAATATGATGGCTTTTGGTGATCGGCCGGAAGACCCAACGCGGATTATTTCTCCTTCGAAGCGCAATGATGAAATTGGCATAGCAGAGCGCGAATTGAAAATGATGCAGACGCAATTGCAAGGCAGCTTGCAGCAAAAAACTCATCTCGCAGCGCTTGGTCTTGCGGTGAGCAAAGTGAGCCATGATCTTCGCAATATGCTTACATCAGCGCAATTGATTTCTGATCGATTGGGCGAAGTGAAAGACCCCACGGTGCAGCGCTTTGCGCCAAAGCTGATTACCTCACTGGATCGCGCAATTTTGTTTTTGAACCAGACTATAACTTATGGCCGCGCCCAAGAACTTCCCCCTTCTCGCGAGGTTTTAAAGTTGCATGACGCGGTGAACGAAGTATTTGAATCGGCGGCGTTGATGGCGGGCGGGCATGTGCGCCTCAGCAATGCCGTGAGCGAGGCTATTTTAATTGACGCTGATCGTGAACATTTAATCCGTATACTGACTAATCTTTCGCGAAACGCAATTCAAGCCTTAGAGACTGTTAGAAACGCTGACAATGAATTGAAAATTTCTGCAGAACGCCAAGGGAAGGTTACAACCATCAGAGTTGCCGATAACGGCCCTGGCATCCCTAGCAATATTCGCGCACGGGTGTTTGAGGCCTTCCAAACTTCAGCTCGTGTGGGCGGCACGGGCCTTGGTTTAGCGATATCAGCTGAACTGGTGCAGGCTCATGGCGGTTCGATTTGTGTTGCAGAGTCTGCTACTAATGGAACTGTGTTTGAGGTCGTAATTCCTGACCGGGCGGAAGAGACGCGCAGCCGCACTGGCCGAAATTTGCATAAATTGGGTGGGTGATACTTCTGGACTTGCGTTCTTGAAGCAGCCGTACTAATCAGGCCCGGCTTTCGCATCTTGCCAAAGCAAAACGCGCGCCCGTAGCTCAGCTGGATCAGAGCACTAGACTACGAATCTAGGGGTCAGAGGTTCGAATCCTTTCGGGCGCGCCAATTTTCTGCTTTTGATTGTTTTGGCCTGCCGAGTTGGTTTTATTCGGCGGCTTGGGGGAATTTCCGGGCTTCTTGGATCATTCTTTGGACCTCGATTCGACATGAACCACAGCCGGTGCCCGCTGTGGTATTATCACAAACCGTTTGCAGCGTTGATTGGCTGTTGTTTGCGATAAAACGTGAGATTTGATTGCGGCCCACATTCATGCAAGCGCAGAGTATGGGCCCTTTGTCTTCGCCCGCTACGAGGGGGCGGCCTGCCAGAATTTCAAGTGGATTGATGCTAGATCCGAGTTTCTGTTGCACCCAGTCGCGTGAAATATTGACCGGCTGGTCACTGGCAAAGAACGCAAATTCAAGCCTGTTGTTCACATATGCCAGGCAACGAAATTGCGCTGGATTTGATCCGTGTACAGAGCTTGTGATGGTTGCGGTTGGTAATAATTCTGCGATAAACTGCGCCCAGTCTGCTGGTAGCAACTTACCCGCACATTCAAAGGCTATGCCGTGATGAAGCGGGCGCGTTGCAAAATAATCTGGTTTGCCAGAAATTGCATGCGTGACAACGCCAAAACCATACCAAGTTGCGTTGTATTTTTTCAGTGAAACTTGTGCTGATTTCAAAGCGGGCTGACCACTTACGGGGTCACGTGCCTCGGGCAGCGCTGCATTAGCCAAAGCATTGTTGGCGAATTTTGAACTCCAATGCATCGGTTGAAAGATTTGGCCTGGAGCCATTGTTCCAGTCACCAGCGCCCGCGCTAGGCTTGATCCTCTTTCAGTTCTAATTTCAACAAGTGTTGCGGCAGATATGCCCAAGTGTTCAGCGTCATGCGGTGAAATTTCGACATGAGGTTCGGCGCGGTGGCCAAAAAGTTTGGGCACTAGCCCTGTGCGAGTCATCGTGTGCCACTGATCTCGGATACGGCCAGTGTTGAGTGTGAAGTCTGTGCGCTTAATTTCCTGATAGGGCGTTGGCACGAAGTGGGCTTTATGATTTGAGGTTTGAAAATTACCGTCAGAGAATGGCCGCCCGTTGCCCCATTGCTTGGGCGCTAGAGTTTCATAATCTTGACCAATCCAATTGGTGAGATCGAGTTTACGAGTGCCATGGTTTGCGACTGTCGTGAGATTTGCGTGTTCCTTAAAAATATCTGCTGCTGACGCAAAATCAAATCCGGCAAAACCCATTGCCTTGGCCACGTCACAGATGATGCGCCAGTCGGCACGAGCTTCTGCCATTGGCGCAACAAAGCTGCGCTGACGTGAAATGCGACGTTCAGAATTTGTCACTGTGCCGTCTTTCTCTCCCCAGCCTTGAGCGGCAAGGAGCACGTGAGCATATTGCGCGGTTTCAGTTTCGGCTGTCACATCTGATACAACCACGAAGGGACACGCCTTCAAAGCTTCAGCGATGACGTTTGAATTGGGCATAGACACAGCTGGATTAGTGGCCATGATCCACAAGGCTTTGATGCGACCAGCGTGGACCGCTTCAAACAAATCTACGGCTTTTAGACCAGGCTTGGTTGCGATGCTTGGCGAAGACCAGAATTCTTGCACAACTTGACGGTGATCTGCATTCTCAATCTCCATATGCGCAGCAAGCATATTCGCAAGGCCACCCACCTCGCGTCCGCCCATGGCATTGGGTTGGCCAGTGATTGAAAATGGCCCAGCCCCCGCTTTGCCGATGCGCCCGGTGAGCAAGTGGCAATTGATGATGGCGTTGACCTTGTCGGTGCCGGACGTGGATTGGTTTACCCCCATCGAAAACGCAGTGACTGTTTTGGGGTGGCTTGCGAAGAGCTGATAGAATGCTTCAACTTCATGCATTGGCAGAGCGCAAGCGGCTGCCACTTTTGCAAACGTCCAATCACTTGCGGCCAAAAGTGCATCTGACAAGCCATCGGTATTGCCACTTACAAACGCGCCATCAGTTTCGTTTCGGCTATAAAGATAATTCAACAGGCCATTGAACAGCGCCACATCAGATTGCGGAGCAAGTGCGAGATGCAAGTCGGCAGCATCTGCCGTTACAGTGCGGCGCGGATCAATGACTACAATTTTTGTGCCACGCTTCTCACGGGCGGTTTGCAGGCGCTGGAACAGGACGGGATGACACCAGGCAAAGTTTGACCCGGTGAGCACCACAAGATCAGCTTCCTCAAGGTCTGCATAATTGCAGGGCACTATGTCGGCGCCAAATGCACGCTTATGGCCGGCCACGGCGGAAGCCATGCACAGGCGCGAATTCGTGTCGATATTGCCAGAGCCGATGAAGCCTTTCATCAATTTATTGGCGACATAATAATCTTCAGTGAGCAGTTGGCCGGAGACATAAAATGCCACAGAGTCTGGGCCATGCTCAGCTATCGCAGACTTGAATTTTTGTGCGACCTCGGCCGTGGCCTCTTCCCACGGCACGCGGCCACCATTGATTTGGGGAAACAGCAAGCGTTGCTCAGAGCCAAAGGTTTCACCGAGGGCCAAGCCTTTGGAACACAGTTTGCCGAAATTGGCTGGATGGTCTGGATCACCTGCAATTGCAACACTGCCATCTGCATAAGGTGTGGCTAAGACTCCGCAACCAACACCGCAATAGGGGCAGGTAGTGCGGATCCCGGTCATGCGGCTTGTGATACCAGCGCCACGGATTCGATGAATACGAAGCCATTTTCAACTTTGCATTTCACCTTGCGGGCACAGCCAAGATCGGGGCCTTTCACTGCACCCGTCTCAAGACCAATCACCCAGCTATGCAATGGACAGGTGACAGAATTTCCGTGCACAATTCCTTGGCTGAGCGGACCGCCTTTGTGTGGGCATTTATCCCAAAGGGCAAAGATGCGTTCATCAGCGGTTTTGAAAATTGCGATATCGCCTTGTGGGGTTGAAACCAAACGCGAGCCACGCACGGGGACATCTGCAATTGAGCCAACTTCAATCCAACCTTGCATTTATTCGGCCGCCATAAGTTTAGGAAACGATCGCATGGCTGCAAACTCGTGCGCATCTTTACCATTTACGCGCTCTTCCCAAGGATCAATTTGCAAGAACGATTGAGCAAATTTGAAGCGTTCAAAATAGGCTAGCCGTCGCTCTTTGTCTGTCATGATTTTCTCTTTGATCGAATCCAGTCCAACCCGCTTTGCCCATTTGTAAATGCGCTCAAGATAATGGCCTTGCTCACGGTAAAGCTGAGTTAGCGCTGCGATCACTTCAACTGCTTCATCTTGGCTACCCACATGGCCCAACAATTCGGTGCCCTTGATATCGAGTCCTGCGGCTCCGGCAAAGTGAATGTCGTAACCTGAATCAACACAGATAACACCGATGTCTTTGCAAGTGGCTTCAGCACAATTGCGCGGGCAGCCGGAGACAGCGAGCTTCAATTTTGCAGGCGTCCATGATCCCCACATGAATTTTTCCAACCTGATGCCAAGGCCGGTTGAATCTTGGGTGCCAAAGCGGCACCAGTCGGAGCCCACGCAGGTTTTCACGGTGCGGAGGCCCTTGGCATAGGCTGCACCAGAGACCATGCCTGCGGCATTGAGGTCAGCCCAGACCGCTGGCAAATCTTCTTTCTTCACGCCAAGCAAATCAATGCGTTGACCGCCGGTACATTTAACGGCCGGGATGTTAAATTTATCCGCCACATCTGCAATGGCGCGCAGTTCTTTGGCCGATGTCATGCCACCCCACATGCGCGGTACTACGGAATAGGTGCCGTCTTTCTGAATATTGGCGTGCACCCGCTCATTGATGAAACGCGATTGATTGTCATCGACATATTCGCCCGGCCATTCGGCGATCAAATAATAATTCAAAGCGGGGCGGCACTTGGCACAGCCGCACGAGGTTTTCCATTCCAGCGCTTGCATAAGTTGCGCGATGGTCTTCAGAGGTTTGGCTACAATCAAGCGCCGCACATCGGCATGGCCCAATTCTGTGCAGCCGCACATGGGTTGCACAGCATTTGGTCTGTAAGCATCGCCCAGTGCAAGAACCAGCAGTTTTTCCACCAAACCTGTGCAAGATCCGCAGGAGGCGGAAGCCTTGGTGTGGGCTCTGACGTCATCAATGGTAGTGAGACCCTTTGCGGCAATAGCATCGGTGATCTTGCCCTTACATACGCCGTTGCACCCGCAAATTTCTGCGTCAGGGGTTAAGGCTGCAACGGCCGCCATAGGGTCCAGCGGCACTCCTCCAGCATAAGATTGCCCGAAGATGAGCATCTCACGATCGGCGGAAATATCTTCGCCTTTTTTTAGTTTGTCGAAGAACCAAGGGCCATCTTCGGTATCGCCATACATCACCACACCGATGATGCGGTTTTCTTTGATCACCAGCCGCTTATAAATTCCGCGTGACGCATCGCGCAGCACAATTTCTTCGCGGTCCTTGGCATCAGCAAAATCACCGGCGGAATAAAGCTTTATGCCGGTGACTTTGAGCTTGGTGGCAGTGACTGAGCCTTTATAGGTGGCAGCTTCTGCCGCAAAAGTTTTAGCCAACACATTGGCCATTTCATAAAGCGGTGCGACCAAACCATAGACCATGCCATTATGTTCTGCGCATTCCCCCAGTGCGTAAATATCTGGATCGCTGGTTTGCATTTGATCATTGACAACAATGCCGCGGGCCACATTAAGACCACTGTCTTTGCCCAAAGCCGCATTAGGGCGGATGCCAACAGCCATCACCACAACATTGGCTGGTATTATTGTGCCATCAGCAAGTTCAACGCCTTCGACAAATTTTTCGCCCACGATGGATTTGGTGTTGGCACCATTGAGCACAGTGATGCCGCGTTGTTCCACGGCTGATTTTAGCAAGTGACCCGCAGCAGGATCAAGTTGGCGTTCCATCAGCGTTGGCATGATGTGAATGACTGTCACTTTCATGCCCTGCTCGGAGAGGCCAGCAGCGGCCTCAAGCCCCAACAAGCCTCCACCAATCACAACCGCATTGCCACGCGATTTTGCGGCGAGCATCATGGCAGTCACATCATCTAAATCGCGATAAGCAAGAACGCCGGCAAGATTGTTTCCTGGCACCGGGATGATGAAGGGAACTGAACCCGTAGCGATGACCAGTTTGTCGTAACTTGCGACGATACCAGTTTCAGATGTTACGGTTTTGGCAGCACGATCAATCGCTTTGATCTTGCAACCCTTATACAAGGTGATGCCGTGCCTGATATACCAGCCATCGCCATGGATGACGATTTCTTCAAAAGTCTTCTCACCTGAGAGAACTGGAGAAAGCATGATGCGATCATAATTCACGCGTGGTTCGGCGTTGAAAATGGTGACGTCATATTGATCTGGAGCAAGTTCAAGCAGATGTTCCAACATGCGCCCTGGTGCCATGCCATTGCCGATGATGACCAACTTCTTCTTCATACCTAACAAACTCCCAAAGGCAGATCAGTGAAATTTTGTGCGCTGCAATATTCTTTCTCCTATCCACATAGCAAGCATCATGCCAAAATTTAGTTCGGAATATAAATTTAGTTATCTATATGTAATACAAAGATTATAGTGTTTATGCTGTAAAGTTAGGCGGGTGCTAAAGTCTTGTGCATTGCATAAATTACTCGCAGTACTCGTCTCGTTCATGCGTAAAAAATAGGCAAACTATTTATTGTTTATTTTTTAGGCAAAGCTTTAAAACATATGTTTTTCAAATTGTTATGGCGAAAATTGGAGAATTTTGGGATTGGCATCCTTTTTGCGATGCAGCAGAGGTCAAAGGAGATTTTTATGACCCAAGCACCCAGTCCGCGTTTTCCGTTTTTCAGCCTCGCACCCCGTATCCGCATTTTGCATTTCAGTTGGGTGGCATTTTTTGTTAGCTTTGTGGTGTGGTTCAACCACGCGCCTTTGATGGCGGCGATCCGCGATAGTTTTGGCCTCAGCAAGCAAGAAGTGGCTGCCTTGCTCATTCTCAACGTGGCGCTCACCATTCCGGCGCGGATCTTGGTTGGCATTCTGGTTGACAAACTGGGCCCGCGCCTGATGTTTGCAAGTTTGCTTGCCATATCTGGCGTGATTTGCCTTGGCTTTGCCTTTTCACAAAATTACACTCAGCTTGCTTTGTCGCGCTTCTTGCTCGGTTTTGTCGGCGCTGGTTTTGTAGTGGGCATTCGCATTATAGGGGAATGGTATCCTGCGCGAGAAGCTGGCCTTGCCCAAGGGCTTTATGCCGGGCTTGGCAATTTCGGTTCGGCTGCGGCGGCTGCCACACTTCCGGCCCTTGCTGCAAGCTTCGGTGGGCCCGAAGGCTGGCGCTGGGCTATTGCCACAACCGGCATTATGGCCATCATCTATTCGGCGATTTATTATATTTACGTAACCGATATGCCAAAGGGTTCAACTTATTTCAGCCCCAAGAAATTGGGCGCCATGGAAGTGACCAGCAAGGGCGACTTTGTGCTCTACTGCATTATGCAAGCTCCAATTGCTGGCACGCTAGCATTGCTGGCTTATAAACTCAGCCCAGCCGCCCTTAACATTCTGTCGTCCGCAACAGCGTCCATGATTTATGTTCTACTGGCCGCCCTCTATGCAGTCCAACTTTATGACACTTGGCGCATCAATAAATCGGTTTTCACAAAACCAGTGGCAGCACTTCATGCCTATAAGTTCCGCCAAGTGGCGGTGCTTGATTTTGTCTACTGCATCACCTTCGGATCAGAACTTGCTGTAGTCTCTATTTTGCCATTGCTGTTTAAAGATGTGTTTGGGCTTTCATTAGCGGTGGCGGGCTTTCTTGGCGCAAGCTTCGGCCTGACCACATTCTTTGCGCGGCCAATTGGTGGTTACCTCAGTGACAAGTTTGGAAGGCGCCGTATTCTTGCGATTTGCCTGGCAGGAACAGCCATTGGTTATTACGCCATGAGCAATATGGGTGTCGCAACGGGTGTGGTGTTTGCAGTTGCAGCCACTTTCTTCTGTTCGCTTTTTGTAAATGCCGGCAATGGTGCGGTTTATGCCATGTTGCCCATGATCAAACGCAGGCTCACTGGACAAATCGCTGGTATGGTGGGGGCCTTCGGCAATGTGGGCGGCGTGGTGTTCCTTACTATCTATGCCAGCTTTGATGCACAAACCCTCTTCTTAGCAGCAGCTATTGGCTCGGTCTTGGCCCTTGCCTTTGTGTGGCTTTTCATTGAAGACCCGAAAGGACAGATTGCCGAGGAAATGCCTGATGGCAGCATTGCCCTAATTGATGTGACATGAGCTTAGATATTCAACTGAATTTTGGACAATATTCAATTGCGGGGCGAAAGCCCCGCAATGATGATTCATATGGCATCGTTATTCCAGAGGGCCATATGCTCAGCGCCAAGGGCTGTGCCATTGCCATTGCTGATGGGATGTCTTCGAGCGAAGCTGCAAAAGAGGCAAGCGAATGCTGTGTGCGCTCATTCCTCGAAGATTATTATGGAACCCACGAAAGCTGGGCGGTTAAACGCTCCGTTGCCACCGTTCTCAAAGCCGTCAATGCGTGGCTTTATGCGCAAGGCCAAAAGCTGGACTTTGAGGGCCGGAGCATGGTGAGCACTTTTTCTGGCCTCATTCTCAAATCTGGCACGGCCCATGTTTTTCATGCTGGCGACAGCCGCATTTGGCGCTTGCGTGACAATGCGCTTGAACAACTTACTACTGATCACCGGCTTAAACTTGGACGCGGGCTCGAACAGTTGTCGCGGGCTTTTGGCATCAGCCAAAATCTCGAACTTGATTATCGCCAAGAAGGGTTGGAGGCAGGTGACATTTTTGTTCTATCCACCGATGGCATTCACGACACCCTTACGCCCTCAGAAATTATTCGCCTTTTCAAAGCTAACGCTGATGATCTGGAACGAGCCACGCGCAACATTGTTGATGCCGCATTTGAGAAAGGCAGCACCGACAATCTCACGTGCCAGATTATTCACATCATTTCACCCGGCTTGCACGATGTTGCTGGGCATAATTCAGCGGCAGCAAAACTTCCCTTCCCAAAACTTCTCTCCAGTGGCGACAAGCTCGATCATTATAAAATCATCAGGCCCATTCACGAGAGCAATCGCAGCCAAGTTTATTTAGCTTCAGATCTTGAAACCAATGAGGTTGTTGCGATCAAAACGCCGTCGCCAAATTTTGAAGACGACGCGGCATATATTGAAGGCTTTGCCCACGAGGAGTGGGTGGGACGGTTGGTGAGCAGCCCGCACACGTTGAAAATTCACAACGCCAAGGGCCAGCGCCATTTTCTCTACCATGTGACCGAATATTTTGAAGGTAAAACACTGCAACAATGGATGCTGGATAATGCAAAACCAGATTTGGAAGTGGTGCGGTCCATTGTTGAACAAGTTGCTCAAGGCTTGCGTGCCATGCACCGCAAAGACATTCTGCACCTTGATTTGAAACCTGGCAATGTAATGATCAATGCGCAAGGACTGGTGAAAATCATCGACTTTGGCTCATCGCGCGCTGCAAGTTGGTCTGATGAAAAGCAAAACCGAGATGCAGCGGCGCCAGCCGGAACCGCTGATTATACCGCACCTGAAAACATTCTGGGAAACCCACCCTCAAATAGATCTGACATTTATTCGCTGGGTGCCATTGCCTATGAAATGATCACCGGGTCATTGCCTTACGGCAAAGGCATTACCAGTGCCGCGATGATAAAAAAGCTGCGTTATGTGCCCGCGTCTTGGTTGAGAAAGGATGTGCCTGCGTGGGTGGATGCAGCGCTTGAAAATGCAGTTCGGGTTGATCCTGAGAAGCGCACTGAGGCTCTATCTGCATTAACCACCGACTTACGCAAGCCGAACACGGCTCTGGTTAATTCGCAGCTGCGGCCACTTATTGAATCGAATCCATTGCTGTTTTGGAAATTGATTGCGCTGTTGCTTTTTGTTGTGGTGGTAATCATCTCCTTCAATGCGCGGCATTGATTCAACCAAACTCCGGTTAGCGCTTATGCAACCAGAAAAATGGCTGAATAGGTTTTAATTCTATCGCCATTGCAAGCGCTGCCATCATGTTAATCGCGCCGATACTTTCGTAACTTGATCTTGGACTGTAGAGCGGTCAAACTGTGCTCATGAACAAGCGTATTTTTCAATTTGGCACCAGTCGATTTCTGCAGGCGCATGTGGACTTGTTTGTGCACGAAGCGCGAGCAAGCGGGCAAGATATTGGACCAATCACGGTGGTCAAATCCACACGCGGTGGCACGCGCGAAAATCGCGTCGCTGGATTTCAAAATGCAAGTGGATTTCCGGTTCGATTGCGCGGCGCTATAGCAGGCCAGACCGTTGATACGGTAACGCAAGTCACCAGTGTTACGCGGGCCTTTGATGCGAATAGGGATTGGTCGGTCGTAAAAAACATTTTCGCTTTTGAAACTGAAATCGTAGTTTCAAATGTCGGTGAACGTGGATATGAATTTGAAGCTCTGGCGGATCAACGCCACATCACGCCCCAAAGTTTTCCGGCAAAATTATTGTCGCTCTTGCGGCACAGACATGAAAATGGTGCTGCTCCTTTGCTTATTCTTCCCTGTGAGTTGGTGAGCAACAATGGTCAGGTGCTGCGGGGAATCTTATATGACCTCGGTGCAATGTGGAAAGTGAGTGACAGGTTTAAAGCGTGGTTCGCGCAGGACGTAATGATTTGCGACACGCTGGTGGACCGAATTGTGTCAGAGGCGATTGAACCTGTTGGCGCAATCGGTGAGCCTTACGGTCTGTGGGCGATCAAACGCGAAGTTGGGTTTGTGCCTCCATTTCATCATCCGTGTATTTCATACACAGATGATCTGGAACCGTATCTGCGGTTAAAGCTTCATATCTTGAATTTGGGTCACACATATTTGGCGCAGATTTGGCAAGATGAAAAGCGGCGCGCAGATGAGACTGTTCGTGATATATTGAGTGATGGCTCCATCAAGACTCGATTGATGAGCCTCTACCGCGATGAGGTCATTCCAGGTTTTTCGGTTCACGGAATGGGTGATCAAGCGGTTGCCTATGTAGCGTCCACCATGGAGCGTTTTGAGAATCCGTTTTTGAACCATAGGATTAGCGATATTGCGCAGAACCATGCTGCGAAGATCGAGCGGCGCGTGAGAGACTTCATCTCATGGTCGCGTGCTGAAAATGAGACGCTGAAATTCCCAAGGCTTGAACTTCTTGCAGCGAGTTTGGGCTGATGTTTCATTTGGAATCCACATATGCAAATTTGCCTAACATTTTGCACCGACCCGCAAAGGCAATGCCGGTTGCTGCGCCACAGTTGGTGATTGCCAATCATGAGCTTGCGAAGGCCATTGGATTTCCAGCTGGTTGGTTAGACCAACGGCACAGTTTGCAGTTGCTTTCTGGCAACGAAAATTCATCGGCTATTGCCATGGCCTATGCGGGCCATCAGTTTGGACATTTCGTGCCTTCACTTGGTGATGGGCGGGCCTATTTGCTGGGCGAAATTGTGGGGCCAGATGGTGTGCGGCGTGATTTGCACTTAAAAGGTGCGGGGCGCACAGCCTATTCGCGCGGGGGCGATGGACGGGCCACGCTGAAGGCGATGTTGCGCGAATATATTATCAGCGAAGCTATGGCGGGGCTTGGCATTGCAACCACGCGGGCGCTTGCTGTTGTGGCAACGGGCGAAGATGTTCCGCGCGAAAGATTGGAACCTGGTGCGGTTCTCACGCGTGTGGCGCGCAGCCATGTGCGGGTGGGCACATTTCAATATCTTGCTGCCCGCAGCGAAGTTACTGCTTTGGCGATTTTGGTCGATTATGAAGTGGCGCGTAATTTTCCAGGGGGGCCAGCGGGGCCGGAACGTTTCTTGTGGTTTTTATCGCAGGTTATTGCGCGGCAAGCAGACCTTATTGCGAAATGGATGGGTGTGGGTTTCATTCACGGCGTGATGAATACTGATAATATGAGTGTGTGTGGCGAGACTATTGATTATGGGCCTTGCGCCTTCATTGATGGGTTTCACCCGCAAAAAGTTTTCAGTTCGATCGACCAACATGGCCGTTATGCGTGGGATAAGCAGCCGACGATTGCTTTGTGGAATTTGACCCGATTGGCCGAAGCGCTTTTGCCATTGTTTGATGTTGAGCAGGCGGCAGCAATTAAACTTGCCGAAGCTGAATTGCGAAAATTTTTACCGGCATTTGAACAGGCATTTGAAGCTGGTATGATGCGGAAGCTGGGAAGCACTGTGGCCCAAGAAGGTGACGGTGAATTCATCGCTGCAACTTTGATGGCGATGACCGATGGCCAAGCTGATTTTACGAATTTCTTTGTGGCACTGAGTGATGATAGTGGCGTAGATGCGTTTTTTAAAGATGATGCAGCTCATGTTGAGTGGGCGGCAAAATGGCGGGCGCATGTGCCAAGTCCAGACCGCATTGTCATGCAAGCGTCCAACCCCCGATTCATCGCACGCAACCACCGCGTGGAGCAGGCATTAGAGGCAGCACGGAATGGCGACTTTAGTGTGGTCACCAAGCTTGTGGCAATCTTGGCTAGGCCCTTTGACGTGCATGCAGCGGAATATGCCAATTCTCCAACCGCGGATGAAATGGTTCATGCTACTTTTTGTGGAACTTAAAGTTTTTTACCTGAGGCTCAAGCGTGCCAGCACCTGCTTTACGCTTTTTCCCAGCTTCTCGACTATCTCGGTGAGTTCTGCATCTGATGCGTTAAAGGGTGGCGCTAATATGATGACATCACCATTCACACCATCAGCGTTGCCGCCTACGGGATAACAGATGAGACCATTTTCGAAAGCTTGGGCGCGGATGTGCATAAAGAGTTTGTGTTCGGCTGCGAATGGTTTCTTGGTCACGCGGTTAGCGACTAATTCCACAGCTTGGAAATATCCGCGGCCGCGAATATCGCCCACGGCATCAATGCCTGAAAGTGCATCAGATATCATTGATTGCAATTTCTGCTCATTGGCGGCAACACGCTCCACCAATTTTTCTCGCGCAACAATTTTCTGCACAGCTACGCCTGCCGCACAGCATGCGGTGTGGCCGGTAAATGTGTGGCCGGTCTGCGGCATGTGACCAATGGCTTGGCTCACTTTTTCGCTATAGATGGCAACACCCAAAGGCAAATATCCGGCAGCTAGGCCCTTGGCCACAGCCATGATGTCGGGCGCAACACCGTCATTTTCCAATGCGCGCCAAGTGCCGGTGCGCCCGGCTCCGCACATCACTTCATCGGAAATCATGAGCACACCATATTGGTCGCAGATTTCGCGGATGCGTTTGGCGTAGCCTTTTGGTGCGGGCACACAACCGCCTGCCGCACCCACGACTGGTTCAAAAATGAATGCTGCGATTTTTTCAGGGCCAACCCGCAGAATTTCATCTTCCAGTTCTTGTGCGCAAGCTAGGCCATTGTCTTGACCAATCGGGCGGTAATCATTGGCGGGTGACAGATGCGAAACATCAAGCAGCGAACCTGCAAAAGCAGCTTTGCGTTCCAGAAAACCTGAGACTGATAAGGCGCCCAGAGTGTTACCATGCCAGCTTCTTTCACGGGCAATAAAGCGGTGCCGGCTAATGTCACCACGCGCAAAGTGATATTGAAGTGCTAGTTTTAGGCAGCTTTCAACTGCTTCTGAACCACCCGTTACATAAACCATGTGATTGAGGGTGCCGCCGCAGCGCGCCCTGATGATGTCAGTTAGTTCTTCCAGAGCATCCGAAGTGAAATTATAGCGGTAGCCATGGGCCACACGATTGAGCTGGGCTTTGATTGCGTCATTTACTTCAGTGTTGCCGTGGCCAATGCAATAAACAGCGGGACCACCGGAGCCATCAATATATTGCTTGCCATCAGTATCATAGACATAAGTGCCCTTGGCCCACGCAATTTTGGGCATGTTTCCGGTGGCGTGAATTGAGGTTGGGAGTGAACTCATCTTGAAGTCTCGGCTGTCATCAGGCAATCATGCTATATGAAACGAGTTTGCAACAAAGCGCAACTGAGCGGTGATACGGCATGAGTGTTGGCATTCGCCCGATGCGCGACGGTGAGGAAGATGCGGTTGCCGTGCTCATTCGGCAATTGCCGAAAGATTTGGGACTGGACACTGTGCCCAAAATGACCGGCCAAAATTTGCGCGACGCCAAAGGGCTGGCGCATGTGACGGTGGCTGATAGTGCTGGGCTTATTTTAGGTGTATGTTTGTGGACAATGACCTATTCATCTTGGCGCGGCTGCCCTGGCATCTACATCAGTGATCTCTATGTTTTGCAACCTGCGCGGGGGCGTAAAATTGGAGAAAAACTATTGCGCGGCACATTGCGTGAGTCTCTGAAACTGGGCGCCAGATTTGTGAAGATGGAAGTTGAAGTCGATAATGCGGCGGCAGCGCGATTTTATGAGCGGCTAGGCTTAAAGCATAAAAACAACGACCGAGTATTTATTCTCGAACCTGATAAGTTTGAGCAATTAGCAACAAGGATTGAATCATAATGATAAAAACAGTGGGTCTTATTGGTGTTGGATTGATGGGGC
>JANOUE010000131.1:0-20111 GCA_031416755.1 Hyphomicrobiales bacterium | reverse complement strand
GCGCAAAAGCAGCCTGCCAATGCTGTTAAAAATCGCACCCGATCTTTCCGCTGATGAAATGCAGGATATAGCTTTGGTGTGCCAAGACGGGGTGGTTGACGGTGTCATAATTTCCAACACCACATTGAGCAGGCCAGCTTTGAAATCGCGCCACGCCAATGAGACCGGCGGACTTTCGGGCAAACCCTTGCACCATCTTTCAACCGCGCAGCTCTCACTTTTTTATAGACTTAGCAAGGGCCGCATTCCGCTCATAGGTGTTGGTGGCATTCATAACGCTGAAACGGCCTGGGCAAAAATTACGGCTGGGGCGAGTTTAATTCAACTCTACTCAGCTTTGGTATTCAAAGGGCCAGCATTAATCTCCGAGATTTGCCAAGGCCTCGATGTAAAATTGCAAAAACATGGTTTGACTAATATTGCTGAGGCCATTGGCATTCAAAATGGTGAGGCTGGCAAATAGCGTTCAAAAATTTTCGCGGCCTTACCATTTTCATCCAATCGATCTAATGCGTAATCTAAATATTCGCGGAGCAATTCGCGATTTTGCCTTGTGAAGAAGGCAAGGCCGCGGGTTATCGTTGCATCATCAATAAAGCCTGCCCCTAAGGGTATGCAGCAGTTGCGAGACACTGTGCCCCTCATCCAAAAACCAGACCGCAAAGAATCAGCAAATACTGCGTCCAGCTTTCCGGTGCGCAAAGTTTCGAAGAGTTCGGCTTCGGTTGTAAATGGTGTGAGGGCAGAGCGCTCATAATATTTTTCTAAGAAAGCCTGATGGCCAGAGCCTGTTACAAAGCCAATGCGCCTTCCGGCCAAGGTGCGAATATCAGGTGTTTCAAATGGCATGCCGACGCGCATCATGAATCTGCCGAATGAAAAAAAGTAAGGCCTCGTCATCAGCGTTTTTTCCATCAAGTTTGCACTGGGGCGCAAACCCGAGATAATGGCGTCGCCTTCGCCACGCGCTAAGGCTGGCATCAATTCAACAAAGGGCAAGGGCTTTAACTGGCAGGCTAAATTCACTTCCGCGCAGGCTTGCAGTGCCATATCAACAGCAATGCCCACCATCACCCCATTGGCGTCTTTAAAAGAAAATGGCGCAAATTGATCATCCGTCAGAAGGATCACCGGGCCAGCTACAGGGTCTTTTGGAAGTGTCGCCAAGGGGTCTACATGGCGAAAATGCGGAAACGATTGCTGCGCTGCCTGCGCCAAACCGACACCCAACGCCACAACTAAAACTTGAGTTGCTGCATATAGATACACTCTAGATATAGTTGTCATTGAGCTTTTTCACGGATTTAGTGTTGACGGCGGAGGCGAAACTGAATTTCGCCGGGGGAGATTGGTTTTGACGGCACGACTATACCAGTTTGCAGGTAACAAGGAAGCTGTGCCCGACAGTTCAGAAAGAAATTTCAATTCTGAACAAGGCTTGCCAGACCTAACAGCAGATAAACTCGAAGCGCTGTTCAGTCGACTTTCGCTAGAAGATAAGATGTTAATATTGCGTCACAAAATAGTGCCCGTGGCGTGCCTGCCAGACCTTACACTTTATGCCGCTGCCGGTGAAGAATCAGTTCGCCAAGCCAGAGAAAATGGCAAGCGCATTGTTGCATATATGACTGCCCAAGACCTCCGGCTGGTAATCCGCCGCAAGCTTGGCCCGGAGATTTTGGCCAAGGCGGTTCATCACCTGAAATTGCGGCGTGCGGAATATTCAGCTTTTAGACGCATTACAAAATTGCAAGGTTTTTGGATTGGCGTATTTCTGGTTTGGGCCGCTACAGCTTGGGCTCTGTTTGATCCATTCTATTTCTATGCAGGATTGAGTTTCTTGTGCGGAATATTCTTTCTCTCGGTAATCGCGTTGCGATTGCTGTGTTTGCTGAGCTACAATAAACACAACCCGCCGCCCCACCTTCCACTGCAAGATATTGACCTTCCGGTCTATAGTGTATTGGTTCCGGTGTTTCGCGAAACTCAGGTGCTGTCACAATTGGTCCAGTCACTGTCGCGGCTTAATTATCCCAAGTCCAAACTTGATATAAAACTTATCTTGGAAGAGACCGATATCCCAATGCAAAGGGCCGTTGCGGCCTTGGAGCTTCCGGAATTTTTTGACATCATTGTCGTTCCTGCTGGATTGCCGCAAACTAAACCGAGGGCATTGAATTATGCGTTGCAATTTGCACGCGGCCAATTGCTGACCATTTATGATGCCGAAGATATGCCTGAGCCGATGCAACTTCGCAAAGCTTCCGCCCAATTTGCAAATTCGCCACACGAACTTGCCTGCTTGCAAGCTGAGTTGGCTTTTTATAATCCAAATGAAAATTGGCTGACACGGCAATTTACCGTGGAATATGCGACATTGTTCAAACTCATTTTACCTGGCCTTGCAAGTCAGCGATTGCCTATTCTGTTAGGCGGCACGTCAAATCATTTTAGAATTTCCATCTTGCGTGAACTCGGGGCTTGGGATCCATTCAATGTGACGGAGGACGCCGACTTAGGTTTGCGTTTGGCGCGGGCAGGTTATGGTACGGCTGCACTTGATAGTATCACTTATGAAGAAGCCAATCCAGTATTTGGCAATTGGTTGCAACAAAGATCACGGTGGCTCAAAGGTTTCTTGCAAACTTGGCTGGTGCACATGCGCAGCCCAGTTTTACTTGGCCAGGAGATTGGCTTTGACGGATTTTGGGCGATGCAAGCCATGACTTTTGGCTTGATAGTTTCTGCTTTATTCCATCCCTTTTTACTCGGGCATGCGGCCTATGTGATCTTGTCGGGCACCTTAGCTTTGCAAGCCGTAAATTTGCCGATGGCAATATTGGCCGGGCTTAATATTGCCGTTCTGTTTGCAGGCTATGCATTCTCTATCTATGCTGGATATTATGCCTTGAGGCGCAAGCAGATCAAAGGATGGTGGTTCGTTTTGGCCACCATGCCGTGTTATTGGATGCTCATGAGTTTGGCCGGATGGATGGCTCTGTGGCAATTCATTTTCAATCCATTCCACTGGAACAAAACCACACACGGCCTTTCACGGTTTCAAAAAACGCCCTCATTTTGACACTTGCATAACCGTGATAACAGATGGACCGAGGATCACGATGAAAATCACCGGCAAGAAGAACAGTATCATTGGCACAGTTAGTTTTGGTGGCAAGGCAGCGGCTTTTTTCTCAGCTTCAGCCATACGGTCATTTCGATTTTCTTGAGCCAATACGCGAAGTGCTGTGCCCAGCGGAGTGCCGTAACGCTCAGACTGGATGAGACTGGTGACGACTGACTTTACAGTGTCCAGTCCAGTGCGCTTGCTCAGATTGTCCAATGCCTTGCGGCGGTCTTGCAAGTAAGAAAGTTCTGCGACAGTCAAAGCCATTTCTTCGGCGAGCGGCACGGATTGGCTGCCGATTTCTTTGGCAACGCGCTGGAAAGATGGCTCCAAGGCCATGCCTGATTCCACGCAGATGAGCAAAAGATCGAGCGCATCAGACCAAGCCTTCTTGATCGATGCTTTGCGCTTGGTGATCATGCTTGAGACCATGAGCGATGGAAGATAGAACCCTATGATGAGACCCACCATGGCAACAACCAGGCGCATATTGGTTGTGGTAATGCGATCAGCCATGACGGTGGACGAATAAACAAAGGCCAAAATGCCCAAAATCAGTGGCGCAATCAGGCGGGCTGCCAGAAAGGTCATCAAATGTTTCTCAGACCGCAATCCGGCTTGACGGAGTTTTTCGCGCGACGTCTCAGCCTCAAAGACTTTTTTCAAATTGAGAGCTTCAACAATTTGCGAAATGGTGCCAGTCTTCTTAACCTCGCGCAGCCGCGTTTCACCATTCATTATCTGCTGTTTCATCTGCGCTTTCATGCGATCGCGTTCAATCGAAACGCCTTTGATGCGCGCTTGTAATTTGTCACTTTCAAAGAACGGCATAACCAGAGTGAGCACCGTGCCGAAAGTGGCAAGGGCCGCAAACAATGTAATCAAATTTTCCGGCTGAAGAAGCGTTTGGATAATTGGCATTCGGAAGGTCCGTTCATTGCCCTAAAGAAAGGCTATCAAATTTGGAAGTTAATCATTTTACGCATTACAAGCACACCCATTGTCATCCAGGTGCCACTGCCGATCAGCAGCATATGGCCGGTCTCGGTGTAGAATAATGGATCCAGATAATTCGGGTTGAGCAGGAGCAACACGCCGACTAACACGAAAGGCAGTGCACCAATAATGGCTGCCGAAGATTTAGCTTCTTGGCTCACCGCTTTTACTTTCTGCTTCATTTTCTTACGGTCGCGCAAAACCCGCGATAAGTTGCCCAAGGCTTCCGATAAGTTACCGCCGGTTTTGGATTGAATGGTCATCACAATTGCCAAGAAGTTTACTTCGGGAAGTGGGATTCTTTCCACCATGCGCTCCAGGCCTTGATCAAGGGAAATACCGATGCGTTGACCATCAACCACTTCCAAGAATTCAGGACCAACGGGGTCACCTGATTCAGTTGCAATAATCTTCATGGCTTCAGAAACGGGCAAGCCTGATTTGAGGCCACGTACCATCACGTCAATTGCATCGGCAAAATCATCAAGGAAAATATTTTGGCGGCGCCGTTTCAATACGCCAATTATCCAACGGGGCAAACCAAAGACGCCCACGAAAACAGCCGCGGCAGCTGCATAGATCGGAGCCCCAAATATCATGCAAAGAAGTGCAAGGACGATGCCTAAAATAATTGATGCCATCCAGAATGTTTTGGGGGAAATATCAAGGCCCGCCTGCTGCAAATTGGTGCTGAGAGTTACTTTAACTTTTCTGCGCGACGTTTCCGTTTTATTGACTTGCTTTAGTGAGTCTTGAATTTGCCGCCGACGCACATCCTTTGAATCCTCAGAAAAACGGGCGCGAAAGCTATCACCCAAGGACGATTCGGATTTTTTTCCAGAAGCAATCGCTTTCACACGACTGCCGGTTGCGTTGCCGGACATGAATGGAAGCATGATGGCCAGTGCCAGACCACCGACGGCAATGGCTACCATTGCGGTGAACGCGATATCTGTTAAGTCTTGGCCGAACATTGCGATGATCCTTTATTTAGTCTTTTTCATTGCGCGACTCAGCTTTTTCTAAAGCATCAGCAAGGCGTCTTTCTTCATTGTAATAACGAGCGCGATCCCAGAAATGCGGACGTGCAATGCCAGTTGAGCGATGCTTGCCGATAATTTTTCCACCGGCATCTTCACCAACGATTTCATAGACAAAAAGATCTTGGGTGATGATCACATCACCTTCCATGCCTATGACTTCAGTAATATGGGTGATTTTACGCGAGCCATCACGTAAGCGCGTTGCCTGAATGATCACATCGATGGAGCCTACTATCATTTCCTTAATGGTTTTGGATGGAAGCGCAAAGCCACCCATGGTGATCATTGATTCCAAACGAGACACAGCTTCACGTGGGCTGTTGGCGTGGAGGGTTCCCATTGAACCATCATGGCCGGTGTTCATGGCCTGAAGCAAATCGAATGCTTCGGGCCCACGGACTTCGCCGACGATGATGCGTTCTGGTCGCATACGCAAACAGTTCTTCACCAGCTCGCGCATGGTGATGGCACCTTCGCCTTCCAGATTTGGAGGGCGAGTTTCAAGTCGCACAACATGGGGCTGTTGCAATTGAAGTTCAGCTGCGTCTTCGCAGGTGATGATGCGTTCATCGGAATCAATGTAACCGGTCATGCAATTGAGCAATGTGGTTTTTCCGGAACCGGTACCACCAGAGATCAAAATATTACACCGAACACGACCGATGATTTCAAGAATTGTAGCTCCCTCTGGCGTGATCGATTTGAACTTTACCAGATCGGGAAGACGCAGACGGTCTTTCTTAAATTTACGAATGGTGAGGGCCGCGCCATCAATTGAAAGTGGCGGCACGATGACGTTGACACGTGAACCGTCAGGCAAACGCGCGTCGCATATTGGGCTTGCTTCATCAACGCGGCGACCCACTTGGCTCACGATGCGCTGGCAAATATTAAGGAGCTGGGCATTGTCGCGGAAGCGCACGCCGGTCTTTTGCATCTTGCCGTCGACTTCGATGAATACTGCCGAAGCACCGTTGACCATAATGTCGGCGATGTCGTCTCGCGCCAACAAAGGCTCCAACGGACCATAACCAAGCACGTCATTGCAAATATCTTCAAGCAATTCTTCCTGCTCGGCAATCGACATTACGACATCTTTGAGCGCAATGATTTCGTTAACGATGTCACGAATTTCGTCGCGGGCTGCGTCACGGTCGAGTTGACTGAGCTGTGTCAAATCAATGGCATCAATCAAAGCATTAAAAATAGTGCTCTTGATGTCGTAGTAGGATTCTGACTTGTGTTTTGCTTCCGCAGGGGCTTTCGGCGCTGCCACCACAGCCACTCGCGCAGCAGCCTGGGTGTTACCAAAACCGGCTGGTGCACCTGGTTTTAAATCAGGCACAAAGCCAGCTGCGGCAGCTGCAGGTGGTGCGGCCTGCACAACACCAGGTGAAGGTGGATGTGGTACAGTTGGCGACCCGCCGCCGTCGGTTCTTTTGCCGAACATAAGTTATGCTTCCTTATTTCTTTTTCATCATTGACAGATTTTTCATCAACCCTGGCAAAGCAAAGCGGCCCGCGGGTTTCACAGGTTTTTGCATGCCTGCGACAATCTCTGAGAGGTTATACATAAGCTCAGCGGATTTCGACTTTGGTGCAACTTCAAACACCATTTGACCGTTGCCTTGAGCCAGACCAAAACTCTGCGGATCATGCGGAATGATGGCTGTTGGTTGAATGCCAATGGCTTTGCCAAAATCTGCTGCTGGAATTTCTGGCCGTTTGGGGACGCCTACCTGATTGAGGACAAGGCGGGGCATACGGTCATGCGGCCGTGAGGCTTTTAACAAGTCCACCAGATTTTTGGCATTGCGCAAACTCGGTAATTCGGGAGTTGCGGTGATGATAATTTCGTCGGCACTGAGCAATGTATATTTAACCCAAGGCGCCCAGAGATTTGGCACATCGACGACCACGAGTGGTGCCGCATGGCGCACAACATTCAAAACTGTTTCAACAGAATGGGCTTCAATATTCATTTCGCGCTCGATGCCACCTGGGCCATTGAGCAAACTCAATTTACTGCCAAGTTTGGTCATCAAACGATCAATTAACATGGCGTCAACGCGGTCTGGCTGGCCCAGTGCCTCGAAAATGCCGCCACCTGAATCCTGATTGAAATTCAAAGCAGCAGTGCCGAAGGAGAGATCAAGATCGGTGATGATGGTTTCGATTTGCAGTTTCTGTGAAACCGCCCAAGACACGTTATGGGCAATTGTTGAAGAACCAACACCGCCCTTGGAACCCACGAATGCTACGATGCGGCCCAAGGGTGCTGCTGTTGGATCATTATACATGGACGAAATAGTTTCAATGAAACTAACAGCGGAAAATGGTGCAACGAGATATTCGCTGACGCCATTTTTAATCAGGTCGCGGTAAAGGACGACATCATTAAGGTGACCAATAACGATAACTTTGGTCGTCGGTTGGCATACTTCAGCAAGACTAGTAAGTTCGGCCATGATCGAATTGCGATCAGCATGGGTTTCAACAACCAGAACATTTGGTGTTGGTTCTGATTGGTGCACCTGGATTGCCGCAGCGATGCCTCCCAGCTGAATGCTTACATGCGCGCGCGACATGCGCCGATCAATGCTTGCGGCTTGAAGGGTTTGGCCAGTCTGCTGGTTGTCACAGAAAATGCCAATGCTGATCCGCGGTATCAATGCAACGGGGAAGTTTTCACTTTGCATTGGAAGTGTTGGTTCTACGGCTGCGGTGTTCATTACTGTTATCCTGTCTTGACCAACCTGGTCTTGAATTGTTAGGCGGCAAGTATTCTTAGGGTGAAGGTGTGGCTGTGGTTGAAGATGAAGAAGTCGATGTCGATGCGGTTGCTAAAATATCAAGCCCGCCAATGGCTTTGGTTCTGGTTGAAGCAAGGGCAGGTGCTACTGCCACTGGAACGACTAACGTTGAAGGATCAGCTACCATGGCAGCAATATTGGCTTGCACGGCGCAACCGTGAGTCGGCAAATGCTCGTTCTTCATAGTTTCGCCTGCGTCCACTGACCAGTCGCCACACGGCTTGGTCTTGGCATAGGTTGACACATAAGAAATCACCACCGCGCCAGATGCTGGGCCGGAGTAAGTTGATACTTGCATCATCTTGCGAGACAGGCCCTGTTGCGACATGAGAGCGGCAACTTCACTGGCAACACGCGCCGAGGAGCCACCACCACTTGGACGATTGATTGTAACAGGCGTTACTCCTGCGGCCATGGCCTGATTGACAAAGGCTGTGACGGCATTGATTTGATTTGGTTGCAATGTGCCGTGGTCCGATGATACTTCGAGCGCAATTGGGCCTTTTACTACGGTGATCGGATAGTCTTTTGAACCGGTATATGGCCGGTGCGGCAGGTTATCGTCCATCGCCAAGTCATCTGTGACGCAGGCTGACAGGGAAAGTGCAGCTAGGCAGAGAAGGCTGAATGTGGTGGAGCGATACAAACTTAATTTAGATATTGTCATGACTCTTACGCTCCAAACTATTCTACGATGAACCCAACGTTTCCGTTGTAGGCGCCTTGTGGCGCCTTTCCGGAAATACTGAATTTCTTGTTGAGACGACCAAGGAAAATGGCTTGGCGTTCAGTTGATGGGCTGAAGTTTTCTTCAGGTGTAGTAAGCTGTTGTTGAGCAACACTGCGCACAATGTGCGGGGTTACGATCACAACCAATTCAGTTTCATTGGCGATAAAGTCGCGACTTCTGAATAATGTTCCAAGAATTGGAAGTTTCTTCAGACCAGGAGTGCCTGCCATGTTTTGCCGGGTTGTTTCACGGATCAAGCCTGCCAGCATCATGGAGCCGCCATTGGGCATTTCCAGCACTGTCTCAGCTTCGCGCTTGTTCAAACCTGGCACGTTTTGCGAGCCTGAAAGAACGTTGTTGAGTTCGCTGACGGAGGTTTTTATTTTTAAGTTGATCCTGCCGTCGGACAAAACGATTGGAGTGAAATCCAAGGCGACGCCATAATTTTTAAATTTGATATCGCAGGTTCGCACGCCAGCGTTCATCTCGCACAGTTCATAAGGAAATTCGCCGCCAGCAGTAAATTTAGCCGGCTGGCCAGAAACGGCCGTCAAGTTTGGCTCAGCCAAAGTGCGCAGCAAGCCATCACTTTCCATGGCTTTTACAACGCCGTCGAAGTTGCTTTGACCGGAAGCAAAGGAGCCCTTATAGCCCGAATCTTTGCCCAAGTCGTTGGTCGCAAATGGATTGATATTTGAGAGGTTGAAAGCAAATTTTCCGGCATCGATGATGGCACGGAAATTCACTCCGAATTGCCTGAGCACATCGCGCTGAATTTCAACAATCTTCACCTGGAGCATCACTTGATCTTCACCAGCAATCTTGATGGTGTTGACGACCTTGGCGGTGTCGCCGCCCATTTTCATTGCCAAGTCTTCGGCAATCTTAGCTTCCTGTGGGTTAGCCGCCATGCCGCTCAAAACCAGATTCATGCCAATAGAATCAACGGTGATATGATTTCCTGGCAGAGTTCTTTGCAATAATTTTTTCAACGCCAAAGTGTCCAGCGTTACTTCAAGATCAAGCGCCATGATTTGTTGGCCATTGGCATCAAAGAAAAATACATTGGTTTGCCCGGCCTTGCGCGCGAACAGATAGGCTGTGTTCTTGGTGCGCACCATTGCATCAACGATATCAGGATTGCCAACAACGACATCCTTGGCATCGGCAGGCAAATGGATGACGATGGATTTGTCCAAACCAATGCGCACCAAGCGACTTGCGCCATCAACGGGGGATAGGTCTGTAATATCCGTGGCTTTAACTGCTGTTGCAAGAATTGGAGCAAACACAATAAATGAGGCCAAGAGAGCTGCCGTACAGGATGAGATTTTCATTAGTGCACCAGATTTGCTGCGGAAGAGTGATTGCGTGTTCATGGGTTTTTTCTCACTGACTTTGCGCATAGGTTTCAATGCCGTAACGAACGAAGAGCGTGCTGCTGCTGGCTCGTTTGGCTTTGCCGGTGTAATTTTCAGAAAGAATTGGACCTTCGGTTCCCATGTTCTTGCCGTCGTTTTCAGCAATTGAGCGCAATGCCAAAGAAAGTTCTGTATTCTCTGATCCAACTTTGGCGATGACTTCAGTCTGGAGAGGTGTCAGTTCCAAGGTCGCAGTTTCACCTTTGTCGACAGTGACTGGATCACCTTCGGCGGCCTGACGGTAAACTTGGTTGATGGCGAGGACACGAACATTGGAAATCAACGTCTCGCTTTTTGAATATGATTGGCCATTCAAATCCAACTTTTTTGCGATAATCACGTCAACACGGTCATCTGGCAAAATGAAGCCGCCAGCGGATGAGCGCGCTGAGATTGCGACTGAAACTGCACGCATGCCCTTTGGCAATATAGCGCTCATGAAACCACCAGTTCCGGCGCGCACAATCTTCTTCTCCATGACATATTCACCTTCATAGAGAGCCAGACGAGCGCGAGCACTTTCAAGCTCAACCATCGCATCGGGTTTTACCTCTTTGGTGATCATGGTCGATAAAATATTGTCTTCGGGCCAGGCTTTCCAAACTAGAGTGCCGGCGCCAAAACGATCACCCATAAGCACGTCTTTAGCTGCGATGAGAACGTCTTTGGTTTTCAAGACTGGTTGGTCAGCAACTTGAACTTCTGGCTTTTTAGAAATAAAGTTCTTAGCAATAATTCCAGCCGAAACGGCTGAACCAATTGCCAATACAAACATTAGAATACGCATTTTACTCATCGTCTCATCCTCACCTGGCGCAAATTGCACCTAACAGAAACCTAACTTTGTGCTGGAATGGTCAAATTAAGGTTAACAACCGATTCCATTTTCATAATTTATGCGATTGCGGCCATCCACCAGCTGTCTTTGAAGGCAAATATCCCACCAACCGCAAGGGCAACGCCGTATGGGACATTGGGTTTTATGGCTCGCAATTTCTGGCCAAGGTTCTGCGTAAACTTACCTTTGGCTTCGAGTTCCCAAAAAATATTGAACATCGACCACAGCAAAACCAGCACAGCCAAAATGCCGCCGGCCATCGCTGTCACAAAAAGGAACTGCAATGTCAGGCTTGGCCCAAGCCAAAGCCCAGCTGCGGCCAATAATTTTGCATCACCACCGCCAAATAGACCCAACTGAAAAAACAAAAAGCCTGCAACAAAGAGCCCCATTCCTGCTGCTAAATGCAAACCAAAGTCATGGAGCGGCATTGCTGTTGCCAAAGCCATTGGGAAGAACAGAAGTGCAGTCAAACCAGTCAACCAATTTGGAATGCGCAGCGAAACCACATCGCTGGCAGCTGCCACGAACAAAAGTAATGGTAAAACTGAAGTAGATAAGATGTGCAACATGACAAGATCCATTTTTGCGAAAGGGCTGCAATTGCACTCGCGCTTATTCAATTTGGTCAGTCTCACATGCCGGATGTAAAGACCGGGTTAACCTTGACGGTTTGTTTTGCAAAAAAAAGCTGGCAATTTTGCCAGCTCACATCGCAATTCTATTATTCGACAGCTACTTGGTCATTTGCCAGTAGATATTCGGCTCCCAATATCGGAGAATTTGGTCGTGACTTGACCCGATAAGGTGGGCATGGCTGCCACAAGGAAAACTGTCACAGCAGCGCTAATGAGGCAGACCTCGATTGCTGTTGCACCGGATTGGTCGCTGATAATTTTTTTCATACTCTATATTCCACTCAGGAGTTCATTAGGCGGACCGGGACTCAATTAGCCAAAGAATTGCGTTGCGATCAGAGTAATTGAGCTAGTTCTAATACCTCGTAAAGATTGCATGCAAGAATGGACTAAAATTGATCTGTCTACTGACAGCAATAATAACTTGTTAACTCGCTGGCTTGAAATTTATATTCTTTCTGAGGACACGGATAAAGTAACCGAAGATTCACAATTCCTTGACCATAGTGGATTTTGAACTCACTATTTGTCTGTATGTAAAAAAGGATTGCGATGATGAAGTCTGGAATTTGGTCGATTTTGACCGGTAGCGCTGTGGTGTTTTTGGCAGCACAACAAACCTTTGCTGGCCAACCCCTGATAGTGCAAACTGATAAAAGCCAGATTATTTCAGTTTCAACTGAACCAGGTACGGTGGTGGTTGGTAACCCATCTATTGCCAACGTTACAGTTAACGGAAAGCAAATTTTTG
The DNA here is from genome assembly GCA_031416755.1 of Hyphomicrobiales bacterium. Lineage (GTDB taxonomy): Bacteria > Pseudomonadota > Alphaproteobacteria > Rhizobiales > Aestuariivirgaceae > Aestuariivirga. Next base: position 7,754 of record JANOUE010000131.1, on the reverse strand, counting down.
TTCACGGGCACGCATTTGGCGACACCAATTTGTTGGTGTTAGATCAAGCTGGCAACCAGATTGCCAATTTTGACATTACCGTTGCTCATAGCGCAGACAATGCAATCGCAGTTTTCTCGCCACGTGGGCGCTACTCCTACTCTTGTGCACCTTTTTGTGAAGCAACAATGCAACCTGGTGACCCAAGTGATTGGTCGAATAACATCATCAGCGTTAATGCGTCCAAAGCCCAATTTGCGACTGGCAGACAAACTACGGAAGCTTCGGCTCCGCAAGCTCCACAGTAAGTGCTGCGGCATTTATACTTCTGCACGGCGGCCTTCGGTGCCGCCGTTTTAATTTGATTTAGCTAAAATTTAACTGAATTTATTCAATTCGCTGAAAGCCTCAGCTGATAGCGTCGTAGGTGATCGGAAAATAAACCTTCGGGATCTGCGATGGGAGAGACAATATGATTGGGAAATTTCTGGCGCGCCCGGTGCTGCGCAGGCGACGTTACATAAAGTCTGATAGCGGTGCTGCTGCAGTTGAATTTGCAATGGTTGCCTTGCCATTTTTTATACTGCTCGGTGTTATTATTGAAACCGGCGTCATGATGTTTACCGAATTCACGCTGCAGGCCAGTGTGCAGAAGGCCTCACGCCTGATCAGAACTGGCCAAGCCAAGACGCTTGCCCTGACGGCGGCTAATTTTAAAACCGAAATTTGTAAAACTGCAGGCCTCTTGATTGACTGCGTCGGCAAAGTGTCGGTTTATGTCGATGCTGATCCGGCGGGCTTTGCGGCCTTAAGGGCCAAGTTTCCAACTGCAACCACAGTTGGAACGGCAAGCAACGGAACACCTGGACCAAGTTCTTTCAATTGTGGTGCGCCGCTCAATGCTGTTGGCGTAGTTGCTACTTATGATTGGAATTTTGTGTTTCCATTTATGAATTTCAACGCCAATACCACCGTTAATACCAAGCGCCGACTTGTGGGTGTAGTTATGTTTGCAAATGAGCCATTCCCGGCTGCTGGCGGCGGCGGTGGAACATGTTGAGTATGAAAATTATGAAAATTCGCAACCCATTTTTGAGAAACGAAAAGGGTATGGCAGCTATTGAGATGGCCTTTATCATGCCGTTTATGTTGCTGCTCTATTTTGGACTGATTGACATTTCAGTTCTCATTTCGCTTAATCGCAAAGTGACGGCTGCTGCCAGCACAACTGCCGATCTGGTTACACAGCAGCGCAGCACTGTTCTCAAAAGCTACATCACCGATGCATTCAATGCGACGGCAATGATTATGGCGCCAACGGCTGCAAGCGACGTGCGCATTGAGTTGTTCGGCTATCGCAACGTGGCTGGTACCATTACCAAAATTTGGCAAACCAACAATGCTACTGGCCCTGCCTGCGGAGCAGCTCCCTCTACTGCAACGATGTTGCCACTGATGACTGCTGGCAATGACGTGATTGTGGCGCGCACATGCATGAGCCATACGCCAGTTGTTGCTACATTCATGGGCAAGACAATTGTTGGGGCAACGTCGTTCCTCATCAAGCAATCAATTTCAATTCGCCCGCGCTCAACTTTGCAGCTCAATTGCTATCAAACCACTGTGGCGGCAGGCACACTCTGCAGTTAACGCCAACTCATCAAACGCAAAAAAAAGGCCGCCAAAATTTAGGCGGCCTTTTTTTGTGACCGGGCCTATGGTGACCCTCGATAAACCAATTGATTTGCGGATGGCCAATTTTGAGTCTTCTTCTTTTTTGTGCAGTCTTGTTAGCAGCATTCTTACATGCATCTTGGAATGTCGTCGTCAAGTTTAACCTTGATCGTCTCTTGGCAATGTTTCTGCTGCAAACCCTTATGGGGGTCATGGGTCTGGTCATGCTCGGGTTTTTTGCTTGGCCTGCAGCCGCCAGCCTGCCCTATGCAATTGTTTCAGCTGGGCTGCATACGGCTTATAACTTATTACTGGCGCGGAGTTATCGCACCGGCGACCTCAGTGTAGTTTATCCCGTAGCACGCGGCACTGCTCCCCTGATCACTTTGGGGGCCAGCTTTATCTTCAGCCATGATGTGATTTCAACGATTGCGGCGGCTGGCATACTTACCTTAATTGCCGGAATTTGGTTGATAGCGTTAGGCCCATCAAAGGCCGCGAAAGCAGACCGAACCACTTTGCTGCTTGCTTTGGGCACTTCGGTTTTCATTGGCTGTTATACAATAGTGGATGGGCTTGGTGGCAGAGTTTCAGGAGCGGCATCAGGTTATACCGCAGTTGTATTTATTCTCGATGCCTTGGGAATGTTGGCCGCAGGGATTTATCTGCGCGGGTTTGGCATTTTCAAAGCTGTGCAGCCCTTTTGGCGCAGCGGCGTGTTTGGAGCGCTGGCTTCGGGATCAGCTTATTGGATTGTGATTTGGGCCATGAGTTTAGCTCCCATTGCAATGGTTGCGGCTTTGCGCGAAACCAGCATTCTCTTTGCACTTGGACTTTCGGCGATTGTGCTCAAAGAGAAACTTACCGTTTCACGAATAGCGGGAGGTTTGCTAGTGGTGGCCGGAGCAATGGCGCTGCGCATTTGAAATTGAGGACATTATGACACTTCAAAAAAACTATATTGGCGGAGCTTGGGTTGAAGGCACTGGGGTGACTGTTAATATTAACCCTTCTGACATCAGCGATGTGGTGGGGGAATATACCCAAGCTTCGGTGGCACAAACGCAAGAGGCTATTGCTGCTGCCAAGGCAGCGCTGCCCGCTTGGTCGATGGCCACACCACAACAACGCGCTGACGCTTTGGAGATGATCGGCATTGAGTTGCTGGCCCGCAAAGACGAAATTGGCCGTATGCTGGCGCGCGAAGAGGGTAAGCCTTGGTCTAATGGCATTATGGAAACTGCGCGGGCTGCACAGATTTTCAAATTTTTTGCCCAAGAAGCTTTGCGCATTGAAGGGGTTTCAGTTGCTTCGACAAGGCCTGGAGTTGATGTTTTAATCACCCGTGAGCCGGTTGGCGTTGTGGGTTTGATTTGCCCGTGGAATTTCCCAATTGCTATTCCGGCGTGGAAAATTGCGCCTGCGTTGGCCTATGGAAATTGCGTGGTCTTTAAACCTGCCGATTTAGTTCCGGGTACGGCGTGGATGCTGGCTGAAATTATTTCACGTTCTGGCTTGCCCAAGGGTGTGTTTAATTTGGTGATGGGGCGTGGTTCGGTGGTGGGCCAGACCATGCTGAATTCGCGGGATGTGAATGCGGTATCTTTTACCGGATCAGTTGAAACCGGTGCCAAGGTTGCGATGGCCATGGCTTCGCGTGGTGGCAAATTTCAACTCGAAATGGGCGGCAAAAATCCGCTGGTGGTCATGGATGATGCTAATCTTGATGCGGCGGTTGCGGCTTCTGTTGATGGTTCGTACTTTCAATCAGGCCAACGCTGTACAGCATCATCACGTTTGATTGTACACGCAAAAATTCATGATGCCTATGTTGAGAAAATGATTGCTGGCCTCAAGGCCTTAAAGGTTGACCATGCTTTGAAGGAGGGTACGCAAATTGGACCTGTGGTTGACGAGAGCCAGCTTGCTCAGGATGAAAAATATATTCAGATCGGTCGTGATGAAGGAGCCGAACTGGCGTGGGGGGGCGAGCGCCTGAACCGTGATACCAAAGGCTTCTATTTGTCTCCGGCGCTTTTCACCAACACCACAAATAAAATGCGGATCAACCAAGAAGAAATTTTTGGACCGGTGGCATCCGTGATCAAAGTTGAGACTTATGAGGAAGCTTTGGCAGTAGCCAATGACACACCATTTGGCTTGTCGTCTGGCATTTTCACAGGTTCACTTAAATTTGCATCCGACTTCCGGCGCAAATCTGCCGCAGGAATGGTGATGGTGAATTTACCTACAGCTGGTGTTGATTACCATGTGCCATTTGGTGGGCGCAAAGGGTCTAGCATGGGATCGCGCGAGCAAGGGCGCTTTGCAGCTGAGTTTTATACTGGTGTAAAAACGGCTTATGTTTCGGCGGGTTGAGACTTAACCCGTTCGCGGTGCCAAACATAAATGCCACTGGTGATCACAATGCTGGAGCCAAGTAAGGTCGCGATGTCGGGCCAATTGCCAAACAGGACAATGCCGAACATGATCATCCAAATAATTTGCGTGTAAATTAAAGGTGCAACTGTTGAAGCTTTTGCCAACTGCAAAGAGCGCGACATTAGAATATGCGTGCCCAAACCAGCAGCACCGACCAACACCAAAAAGGGCCAGAACACTAAACTTGGCATTTGCCAACCCGTAGGCAGCCATAATGTGGTGATGACCAAGCAGACGCCAAACACCCAGAGCAAACCGGTTTCTGGCTCATCATAGAAGCCAACTTTACGGGTTACAATTTGAAAGACCGCTATTGTAAATGCAGTTGCCAATGAAGCCAGCATAGCGGGGTGGAAATCGGTGGTGCCGGGGCGCATGACGATCAGCACGCCACAGAATCCAACAATTACGGCAAGCCAACGTCTAATCCCAACATGCTCACCAAGAAATATTTGCGCTAGGGCGCAAGTTATGAGGGGTGCGGCAAAATTAATGCTGGCTGCTGTGGCAAGTGGAAGATGTTTCAGCGCGTAGAAATTTACAAATCCAGAACAGAACAAAATGCAACCTCTAATGATGTTCAATTTTGGATTCTTACTTGGACTGAACCAACTGCCTTTACGGGCTTGCAATGCAAACAAAAAAATCATCGCAATCAAAAACCGAAAAAACATCACGGTGGGCTGTGGCAAGCCGTGAACGAGCAAATACTTAACTGGTGCATCGACCAATGAGGCCACAAAGAATGACGCTATATAAAGCCCCATGCCGCGTTGGGTGTTGGTCATCACCTAAATTATGGAGACGTCGAGTACGCCAATGCCTTGAATTTCAGCGCGCAGTTTGTCGCCGCGCTGAACCGCACCAACGCCTGCTGGTGTTCCGGTGTAGATCACATCGCCAGCTCTCAAATCAAAATAAGTGCCAAGCTCGGCAATGATTTCGTTGACGTTCCAGATCATCTCGGAAATATCGCTGGACTGACGGCGCTGGCCGTTTACATCAAGGGTCATTGCTGCTTTTAGAAGTTCGCCAGTATCGGTGATCGGTGCAATTTCTGACACGGGTGCTGAATAATCAAAGCTCTTTGAAGTCTCCCATGCACGGCCGAGTTTTTTAGCTTCAGCTTGCAAATCGCGGCGCGTCATATCTATTCCCACGGCATAGCCAAAAATCTTCGCTTGAGGCCCGAGTGCCACAACTAACTCCAGCTCATGGTGAAAATCAGTGGTGCGGGCTGGATAAGGAATTTTGCCATCCAGCACGATTGCATCGGCAGGTTTTGCAAAGAAGAATGGTGGATCGCGGCCAATTACACCGCCCATCTCCTTCACATGATCATTATAATTGCGACCCACACAATAAACTCGGTGCACAGGAAAAAGCGCTGTCGATCCGCGAATTGGTATTGTGACTTGGGGTTGCGCAACAAATGCCAGAGTCATGAGAGGACAATTCCTTTTTGCTGGAAGGATATTCGCGTAGCGTCCGCAGTGCCGCCCAAATTAATGGCCCTCGTAGCGCTTTCAATAACTTCAGTTTCAAATCCTAAATATTTTGCATCTTCAGCTGAATAGCGCACGCAATAGTCAAAGGCCAATCCGACCAAAGTTACTTTTTTGAAACCGCGCTCTCTTAAATATCCACCAAGGCCTGTTGGTGTTTTATGATCATTCTCAAAAAATGCAGAATAACTGTCGATAGATTTGCGAAAACCCTTGCGGATAATAAGTTCGGCATGGGGCACATCGAGGCCCTTGTGCAATTCAGCGCCGTGGCTGCCAATGATGCAATGGTCTGGCCACAAAGTTTGTGGGCCGTAAGGCATTTCGATTTGCGTGAAGGGGGCCTTGCTATGATGTTGTGAAGCAAATGAGGAGTGGCCCGCCGGGTGCCAGTCTTGGGTGAGCACCACATGCTTGTGGGTGCTCGCGAGTTGATTGATGAGCGGCACGATTTCGTCGCCACCGGTCACGGCTAATTTTCCGCCGGGGCAGAAATCATTTTGCACATCGACGACAATCAGAATGTTGCTCATGGCGGCAATGTCGCTGCACAGCCTTTGAAAGCAGGAAATTTATCGATGATCACATATAACGGAATGGGTTTCATCAAGCCGGCAATGCGACCCTTGTCTTCGAAAATTGCACGATATTTTGGGGCTTTAAGATTTTCGACAAGCGATGGCGCAATTCCGCCCGCTAAATAAACCCCGCCGCGAGCCTGCAAGCACATTGCTGCATCACCTGCAAGGCGGACAAGAAAGGTCATAAAATGGTCGAGGGCTTTGACCGCTGATTTGTCTTGGCCTTTGAGAGCAGCTTGAAGCACGGCTTCAGGGTTTTCCAAAACTGGTGATGAGCTTACAGCGCGGTAAAGGGCCAAGAGCCCTGGACCTGTTAGAATATCCTCCACTTCTGCAAACTTTCCAACTCCCACGATTTTATCGCGAAGCATTAATTCTTCCGCATTAATGATGGGCAGCGTGGTGTGCCCCATTTCCCCGGGGATAGGCATCCAGCCGCCATTTGCCAATGGTGCGAGCGTGGCCATGCCAAGACCCGTGCCCGGGCCGAGGACGACTTTCACTTGTGGCTTATCGGATTTTACACCACCGATTTGCACCAAATCTTCGGCCGCAATATGTGGCAAAGAATATGCCAGCGCTTCAAAATCATTGAGCAGGCGAAATGATTTTGCGTTGGTTGCTTGTTTCAGGGAAGTTGCGCTGAAGCTCCAATCGCGGTTGGTGAGGCGGATTACTTCGCGGTCGACTGGCGCTGCCACTGCGATGGCGGCGGCATGAAGTGCTGCGACACCGCGTTGTTTCAATTAATGTGCGATAGAGGCTTCGAGCGATGGGAAATTATCGTTCTTTTGCGCTTCAATTTGTTGCACCACCATGGAGCCCTGCTCCACAAGTCCAAACCGAGAGTTCGTGCCACCTATATCGCCGACGAGAGAAAGATTTGTCATGATAATGTGTCACTGCCACAGGTTGCCAAAAAGGGCAATGAGGAGTTCTAGGCAGCGATGGTTTTTGACTTGGTCTGATCGCCTTTGCCCGCAAGCAGACCAGCAATCGACACGTCTTCATCAAGAGATTCCCAATGAATTCCACTGGGACTCATTTCAAAGTTTAGGCGTTGTTTCGGGGACGCACTGAGCAGCCGCGGAAACCATGCCAATGGCACGCTGATGTTTCGGCCATCTGATAATTCTACCCACAAGCTATTTTCATCAAACCGCACGGATCTAGGCGAAATATTCATTCCATGTCCCTTCAATTAACTGCGCATTATCTTTTACCAGTTTTGTTAGATCACGCAATGTTCTTGCATCAAAACCTGCACTTGAAGCCACGGCAATCGGGTTGAGCCAAATCTTGGCTTCGCAATCATCTTTTCTGACGTGGATGTGAAGTGGCTCGCGCGGGTTTCCCTCGTTTGAATAGAAGAAAAATTTAAAGTCTCCAACCCTAAAGACAATCGGCATCAGATTTCCTCGTATTTTTATCCTTTAGATGTGACGCAATTAGAAATTCCGGTCAAGTAACGGTTGACTGGACGTGGACGCTTCATAATTGTAGGAGGGCAGCCACCATGACCCTTGATATTCAAACCGAATCCGCCAGACGCCGCACTTTTGCGATTATTTCA
>JANOUE010000130.1:0-4817 GCA_031416755.1 Hyphomicrobiales bacterium | reverse complement strand
GGCCTGATAGTCGCTTCCGGACTTGCCATCCAGATTGGCACTGTAACCAGCATGGCAGAAATCGACCTCGGCAGTGTTTCGCTTGCAAACGTCGAGCTAAAATCTGCTCACGAAAGCTGGTTCCCGAATTATATGGCTGGGTAATTAAAAGCACTCACTTCAACATCACCACACGTGTGCCCACTGCAACTTGCGCGTAAAGATGCGCGATATGCACATTCAGCATGGCAATGCAGCCAGCCGTTGCTTTGCGCCCAATTTCATTCACCTTGGCCGCACCATGAATGCGGTTGATCGTATCCACTTCGCCTTTGAATAAATACAGCGCGCGTGCACCCATCGGATTGTCTAATCCGCCTGGCATGCCATCAGGCAGCCATTTCGCGAGGTCTGGCTTATGCTCCAAATGATATGGTGCAGGTCGCCACACTGGCCATTCCACCATTTTTTTGATGACCACTTCGCCAGTCCACTTCTTGGCAGATTTACCCACCGCAACGCCATAACGCCGCGCCATGCCTCCGCCTAAAACATGATAAAGAAAGCACTTGCGTGGATCGACCACGATGGTGCCCGCTGGTTCTGCCGTTTCAAATTCCATTTCGCGCATTTGAAATTTGTATTCAAGCTGCGTGGCTTCTTTCATGCTGATTGCAAAAAGTTCTTTTGCAAAGGCTGGCGCACAACCAAGCCACACAAATGCTGAAGAGAAAAACACACGGCGTGAAATTTGCATCGGATATTTCCAAATTAAAACTGATCTTCGTTTCTACATCCGTAGTCTCATTTGATCAACGATTGGAATTTGACCTATGGTGATGCAGCACTTGGGGTGCGATTTTTCAAATAGATTTCAACTGCGTAATAGCAAAGCCCAATTGCCAGAATGAGCTCTTTTAATTCAGTGTCATCCCAACGCCTAATCATATCTGCGCCAGAACCCAAATCAATAAGGTGAATAACCACCAGAGCAATAAATGCAGTAACGAAAAAGTAATATTCCCTCCATTGCATTTGCTTTGCGGCATTTCGGCTAAATTCAAATAGAATTGCCAAACTCGCAAAATAGGCGACTTGCATCCAGAAAATATTCCACATTTCATAGGAGAATGTCGTGGACAATGCGCCGATCACTACAACAAAACGACTGGGCACAAAATAAGCGATGGTGCTCAAATTTTTCCAGATCGAAGTGCCATAGGAGATAAATGGAGAACAACGGGTTAAGGTGCGATTGTCAAGGAGGCAGAAGTGCTTCTTAGTTTTTCTAGCAACACCCAGACGCTATTAGATTCCACGCTGGTAATTCTCGCGGCCCCGCACTATCTAGATTGCAAAGGATTGAACGCCATGGCCATGACTGCACCCGAAATTGAAACTTTCATAAAAGCTGCCCTGCCCGATGCTGTGATCGAAATTAAAGACCTTGCGGGCGATGGCAATCATTATGCAGCCACTGTGGCCTCTGCGGCCTTCAAAGGTAAAAGCCGTGTGCAGCAGCACCAAATGGTCTATGCTGCGCTCAAAGGCAACATGGGCGGCGTGCTGCACGCGCTGGCTCTCACCACAACTATTCTGGAGAATTAAAATGTCCGACATTCACACCCAAATCGACACCACCGTAAAAACCAATGACGTTGTACTCTTCATGAAGGGCAATGTTGATATGCCGCAATGTGGTTTTTCTGGTCGATCCGTGCAAATTTTGCAGCAGCTCGGCGTGCCATTCAAAGATGTGAACGTGCTGGCCGATGATGCCATTCGCCAAGGCATTAAAGATTACACCAACTGGCCCACCGTGCCGCAGCTTTATGTAAAGGGCGAATTTGTGGGCGGCGCAGACATCATAATGGAAATGTTCCAATCAGGTGAGTTGAAACAACTGATGGAAGATAAGGGTGTTTTTGTATAATTTTCCCTCATGCTGAGGTGCGAGCTATGCCGCAAAACCCTTTCGGGTTTTCGGCTAAGCGAGCCTCGAAGCATTGGTGGACTTGGTGACAGGCCCTTCGAGGCGCGCAAGGGCGCACACCTCAGGGTGAGGTTTTAAGGTAAGAATGTAAAATGTTAACCCTCTACTATTCGCCAAATTCCTGTTCCCTCGCCCCGTACATAGCACTTGAAGAAGCGGGCGCAAAATTCGAGCCATACCGCGTAAACTTCTCAGCCGGTGAACAGAACAGTTCCAAATATAAGGCGCTGAACCCAAAAGGCCGGGTTCCGGCCTTGGCCACTGACCATGGCGTGCTGAGTGAAAACGTGGCCATTCTCAGTTACATTGCTCAGCAATTCCCTGCTGCCACTCTCGCGCCAACTGCCCCCTTTGCCTTTGCGCAAATGCAAGCCTTCAATGCTTATCTCTCTTCCACTGTTCACCCCAACCACTCTCATAAAGGCCGCGGCTATCGCTGGTCTGATGATCCTGCCGTGCAAGAAGCTCTCAAAATAAAAGTGCCGCAAAACATGGCAGATTGCTTTGCGATTATTGAAAGCCAATATCTGCAAGGCCCATGGGTATTCGGCGATCATTTCACTGTGGCCGATGCTTATTTGCTCACCATTTCAAATTGGTTAGAAAGTGATGGTGTGGACGTAACTAAATTTCCCAAAACGCTTGCCCACCGCAAAGCCATGATGGCAAGGCCAGCGGTTGCAAAAGCCGTCGCCGCACATAACAGCTAAGTCGCTCGCGCAATTGTGTTGGCAATTCGGCATGTTAATAGCAAAGGCATGACCACCACCGCTCGCGCTATAATTGCCCTCGTCTTCACCATTATAGTGTGGGGTGTTGCCCCCGCTTTTGTGCGCTCATTCTCTCTCACCACTGGCCCTGCCGACGCCATGGTTATTCGCATGTGCTTTACAGCCCTAGCAGCTCTTCCGCTTTTCCTTTTTTCTGGTTTTCACATCGATAAGTCTGATTATGCCATGCTTTTAGTTGTCTCTGTGATCGGCATGTTTGGATATTTTCTCGGTTCTATTTTTGGCTACACTTATGTGCCAACGGCCTTTGGCAGCATGATCATTGCCGTGCAGCCATTATTGATAGCGCTGATTGCAGCAGCAATAGGAGCCGATCGATTAATGCCAGCCAGCATTATCGGACTCATTATTTCATTTGCCGGAACGCTGTTTCTTTTTGGCGGCAACATGGGTTCCGACATGAAATTTGACGAAATGGTGTCAGGCGGCGTTCTATTGCTCTGTTGCGATATTGCCTGGGCCATCTATGTAGTCTTCAGCAAACCACTGATCCGCAAATATGGCACCTTTAAAATAACCGCGTGGACCTTGCTGCTCTGTGCCCCACCATCGCTTGCATTCATTTCCGCAGGCACGCTTGAAACGGCACTGGCATTAGATGGCCCAGCTTTTTTCTCGCTGTTTTTCTTATCAGTAATAGGCACAGTCGTTTGCGTGGTCACTTGGAATTTCGCAGCGCCGCATTTAAGCTCCACCGCGATGGGCGCATCGCTTTATCTCATTCCAGTATTGGCCGTACTTTCAGGATGGGCTGTGCTCCACGAAACCATTGCAATTTCAACCCTTATAGCGGGCGCAATTATCCTCGCAGGCGTAGCAGTGGCCGAATTTGGGAGCACAAAAAAACAGGCGTAAGCCCATTCAATAATGTGGTGGCTTTTGGTTGACCAGGCCATCACCACCATCCATGGTCTGCAGCTCTTCGCCAAGCCTGCGCAACTGAAATTCAATCGCCTCCATCTTGCGCCACTGCGCCGTGATAACATCATTCAGTTCTGCGATGGTTTTATCTTGGTGAGCAACCCGCGTTTCTAGTTCATCAATTCGGTTAGCAACATCACTCATCGCATTCTCCAAAGAAAAAGGGCTCGCATCGCTGCAAGCCCCCAAACTCGTAACATGTTTGTAACATGCCGCGTAAAAATTAACGCGAATAGAATTCCACAACCAAGGCTGGCTGCATTTGCACTGGGTATGGAACGTCAGTGAGAGATGGCACACGGGTGAGTTTCACGCTGCCGGCTTTCACATCAAATTCAACGTAGTCTGGAATGTCGCGTTCGGCAGTGGCTTGCGCTTCCTGCACGGCAACCATTTCCTTGCCCTTTGGTGAAAGTTGAACCACATCGCCAACCTTGAGGCGCATGGATGGAATGGTGCAACGCTTGCCGTTCACCCGCAAATGGCCGTGTGAAACCAGTTGGCGTGCAGCAAAAACAGTGATCGCAAATTTGCCACGATACACCAGCGCATCCACGCGGCGTTCGAGCAAGCCAATCAGGTTTTCAGAGCTATCGCCCTTCATGCGCAAAGCTTCAGCATAAGCAGCGCGGAATTGCTTTTCGCTGATATTGCCATAATAGGCCTTCAGCTTTTGCTTGGCGCGCAACTGTGTGCCGAAATCAGAAATCTTGCCCTTGCGGCGTTGACCATGTTGGCCAGGGCCATATTCGCGCTTGTTAACCGGAGACTTGGGGCGACCCCAAATATTCTCGCCCATGCGGCGGTCAATTTTATACTTGGCGTCTAAACGCTTTGTCATTTGCTCTATCCTATTTACGGTTGCCACAGAATTGACCAGAAAAGTCGAATAACTTTTCCGTAATTCAGCGGCGCGTTAACCCACCTTCCTAGCCACCAGTTTCCCAGCCGACAGACGCTTTTGAGGCGTCACAGGTAAGCAAAAACAGGGCGCGTGCCCTGTTGATGGGCGGTTGTTAGGGGAAGTGGGGGTGGATGTCAAATCGCATTCCCTCACCCTGAGGTGCGAGCCCTAGCGAGCCTCGAAGGGCCGCCAAACCGTGGTGCCGCGCTTCGAGGCTTTGCAAAAGCAA
>JANOUE010000129.1:0-3522 GCA_031416755.1 Hyphomicrobiales bacterium | reverse complement strand
CCGCAAAATGCTTTATCGGTGCTTTGGACTAGCCTCGGCTCTCATGCCAGCGAAACGCCGTTCGCACTGAGTCTTCAATATCGAGATATTGTGGATCAAAGCCGAGCACGCGTTTTGCTTTGCTGATATCGGCGACCAGTTTGGCTGGGTCTCCGGCGCGGCGGGGGGCATAGTTTATCGGCACATCACGGTTAGAAGTGCGGCGCACGGCGGCGATCACATCTTTTACTGAATTGCCCTTGCCGGTTCCTAAATTGAATGCGTCGCTCTGGCCACCGTCCAAGAGATTGCACATCGCCAGCACATGCGCTTTGGCTAAATCCTCAACGTGAATATAATCGCGAATGGCGGTGCCATCAGGTGTTGGGTAATCCGTGCCCATCACATCAATATGGGGAATGCGGCCTTGAGCCGCCATGATGATGCGCGGAATGAGATGCGGTTCTGGGTCGTGCATCTCACCAATTTCTCCTTCAGCATCAGCGCCACAGGCGTTGAAATAGCGCAGCGCCACAGATTTCAAATTGTGCGACCAATCGAAATCTTTGAGCATTTGCTCCACCATCAATTTTGAGTGGCCATATGGGTTGATGGGTTTTTGCAGAGTGGATTCGGAAATCAAATCAACATCCGGTTGGCCATAGGTGGCGCAGGTGGAAGAGAATACAATTTTGTTCACACCGCCCGCCAGCAGCGCTTCGACAAGGTTGAGGCTGCCGCCAAAATTATTGCGATAATAAAGGCCGGGATTAGAAACGCTTTCTCCTACATAGGCAAAGGCGGCGAAGTGGATGCAGCCTGCTGGCTTATATTCGTTCAACGTGGCAGTGAGCATTGCGCTGTCATGCAAATCACCGACAACCAATGGCCCGAACTTCACCAGCTCTTTGAAGCCACGTGAAAGATTATCATACACCACTGGCTGAAACCCGGCCTTGCGAATGGCTTTTGCGGTGTGACTGCCGATATATCCGGCACCACCAGTGATGAGAATGTTTTGCATGTGAGCCCTTAAATTTTTGTGTGCCAGTTTTGGCCTATTTAACGAGGTGGGGCAAGATTCTTGCCATCCCTTCTCATTTCCCCTATAGGCCCGTCAGCTCGGCGTCGTTCACCCCTGGAGGAAGGTCGAGTGTTCATAAAAATCGGAGAATACCATGTCTAAAATTGTTAGTATTAAGGCCGCTGCTCGCGGTCGGGCCGGTAAGGGGGCCGCTCGCTCAGTACGTCGTGAGGGACTTGTTCCCGGCGTCGTTTATGGCGACAAAAAAGATCCCCAAATCATATCGCTCAATTACAAAGAGCTTGAGCCGCATGTAGGCACAGGCCGCTTTTTGGCGACCTTGGTTGATCTTGACGTTGATGGCGCCACAGTTCGCGCGATCCCTCGCGATGTTCAATTTGATCCGGTTAAAGACCGCATCGTTCACGTGGATTTCTTGCGTCTTGGCAAGGATTCCCGCATTGCGGTGAATGTTCCGGTTCACTTCAAAAACCAAGAAGCTGCCCCCGGCATTAAGGCTGGTGGTGTGCTCAACATTGTTTCACATTATGTGAACTTGTTTTGTCCAGCCGACTTCATTCCGGATGAAATCAATGTCGATCTCACCGGCATGCAAGTTGCCTCTTCCATCCATTTGTCGGATGTGAAATTGCCAGACCGTGTAACATCAGCTGCTCGTGTTGACGTTACGCTGTGCACGATCTCGGCTCAGGCGAAGGAAGAAGCTGCACCAGAAGGTGCGGTTTCTGCTGAGGTTCCAGCTTCGAACCAGAAGGCACCTGATCCTAAGGCTGCTGCTGCTGCTCCTGCTAAGGGCGGCAAAGCTGCTGCTCCGGCAAAAGCTGCGGCTCCCGCTGCTAAGGCTCCTGCTGCCAAGAAGAAGTAATTTTTCTGCAAAAGTTTTTAGAACGGCGGGGAGCAATTTCCGCCGTTTTTTATGGGCCGCGATAAACCAGGGCAATCAATATACCAGCGATAATGAATTGAAATGCTGTGAAAGCAGTTTCCAATGCCAAGTATTTTGGAACTGAGGTCATCTTGTTTTTGGCGGCCACCGGCAAGACCAAAAACGACCATGCGACCACGCCAAATATCGCCGCAAATTTAAGTGCACTGAGCGGCCAATCGCTGCCTGCCGTGCTAAACAGCAGGGGATATACCCACGCAAAAAATATGCCCTGAATGATCGTTGAGCTTAGTCCGAGTGGAATAATCACGTCTTGGCGGTAAAGGCCGAGCTCGTGATACTTGGCTGCAAAAGTTGTGAGGTGCCAAGAATAACCCAGCGCAAAACTAGGAAAAACATAAGCTGCCACGGCGAGCCAAAACAAAGTAGTCATCGTTTCCTCCGGTTATCACACTCTCGTCCGACCTTGGCGCTGAGCAAAGCGAGCATAGCAAACTAAAAATATAGCCACAAGCAATGGCATGACGAAAACCAGAATCGCCGCGCCAACCGGCAAGGTGAGCACTTTCCACAAATATCCCGCCACAATGCTAGCTGCCGCATTGTAAGTTCACAAAGGTTTGGCACAAACTTGCGTGCCCATTGCCATTCGCCTATAGCCGCCAGCATTATCCAAAGCCCAAAAGGAGGCTCACATGTTTTTGTTTGTTGGCCTTGGCAATCCGGGTGCTAAATATTCATCCAATCGCCACAACATCGGGTTTATGGCTGTGGATGTGATTGCTTCTGCGCATGGCTTTTCGCCTTGGAAGAAGAAATTTCTGGGTGAGATTTCTGGTGGAACTCTGGCGGGTGAGAAAGTTCTATTATTGAAGCCACAAACTTTTATGAATGAGTCTGGCCGCTCGGTTGGTGAAGCTGTGCGGTTTCACAATATTCCGCTCGATAAGATATTTGTATTTTACGATGAGTTGGATTTGGAAGCCGGTAAGCTGCGGGTGAAGCTTGGTGGCGGGGCTGCTGGGCACAATGGTATCCGCTCAATCTCATCGCACATCACACCAGAATTTAAACGCGTACGGCTTGGCATTAGCCACCCTGGAGATGCGCGGATGGTGACACCCCATGTGCTAGGTGATTTTGCCAAGAGTGACCGCGAATGGTTGGTTGCATTGTTGGACGCGGTAGCAGATAACGCCGCGATGTTGATTGAAGGTGCGGAAGCGAAGTTTCAAAGCCATGTGCATTTGAAAGTGAATCCGGCGCCAGTTAGGGCGACAAAGACTGGACCGCCAAACTGACCGAATTGGTTTCTTTTTCTTCAGGCGCTTTATTTTCTTTTACGTTCAATATACACCAGTCATAAATCTGGACTCCAACACCATTCCTATCCTTCTTTGAGACACGTTTTAGCCCGACTAGGTCCACAGGAACTGGCTCGTCTAAAATCAAATCAATCCAACGTGCAGAAGTATATTCGTGGCCGTCACTTTGGACCATTTCGCCAGCATTTTGATCGAAAAAGTCAGCTGGATTTTTGTATAATTTAAGTGCGGTCTAGTATTCCCTTTATAGAAATTTCTAGTGTCGGGGTCGAAGTACCATATGTGAC
>JANOUE010000128.1:0-1929 GCA_031416755.1 Hyphomicrobiales bacterium | reverse complement strand
CGCATGATTGTAGCAACCATCGAAAAGATGAAGCTCTATGGTTGTGCCGGAAAAGCCAAGACGGCGTGATGTCGGCTTTCGGCGGGCCATTCCAGATCATCGATGACACGGAATTGTCCGCCGACGCGCGCGCCCACCCGCTGGACTATGCGGCGTGGGTTAAGCAGCAATTGACGGGTTTGCGGGTCGGTGACGATGCGATTCTGCGCTTTCGGCGGCCCCGCCCCACAGCCGCATTTTCCCCACAGGATACAACGCATCCTGACTATCTCAGCGTGACGGAACGTGCGCGGGCGCGGGGCTTTGCCCCCATCGAGCGCGGCACCGGAGGCAGGCTCACGATGTTTGATGAAAATGCCTTGGGCATTACTATTATAGCACCTCATGCCGCGCCACATAAGCAGATGATGAAACGCTATGAAATTTTGTCGGGTGCCATTGCAGGTGCTTTGAGGAAACTTGGCATCGACGCAAGAATTGGTGAACTTCCAAATGAATATTGCCCGGGCAAGTATAGCGTCAACGCAGAAGGCCGTATCAAGCTGGTGGGTGTGGCACAACGCATGAACCAGCGCTGTTTGCAAATGGGTGCCATTATTGCGGTAACGCGATCAGATGAAGCCTGCGCTGGTATTTTTGAGGCCTACCACGCCATGGGGCTGAACTTTGATCCAGGCACTTATGGCGCTGTAACAGATCTGCAACCGGCCCTAACCTATGCCGATGTACGATCAGTCATGATTGCAACCGTCAGCGCGGCGCTGCATCAGACCTGACATTTTTTACACTGCGTTTGGCCAACTCAGTTCCGGCATGATCAATCTCAAGTGAAAGAATCAAGGCAAGGATGGAGCGAAGATTTGCGATAGAAGCGATTTGTGCCTTGGATTTTCTCATTTCATTTCACACCCCAGTCCGGTAATGCAATGCACATGCTGCCACTCTCGATACTCGATCTTGCTCCTGTTTCCGAAAACTCAACGCCCGCCCTCGCGCTGCAAAACGCCCGCGATTTGGCCCAGCACGCTGAGCGCTTGGGTTACAAACGCTATTGGGTTGCCGAGCATCATAATATGGTGGGCATTGCCAGCGCCGCCACTTCGGTGGTGATCGGTTATATCGCTGCCAACACGTCGACTATCCGCGTGGGCGCAGGCGGCATCATGTTGCCCAATCACTCGCCACTGGTGATCGCCGAACAGTTTGGCACACTGGAATCGCTTTATCCAAACCGCATAGATTTGGGACTTGGCCGCGCTCCAGGAACCGACCGCCAAACCATGCAGGCCCTGCGTGTGGACCCCAAGGCTTCAGAACGTTTCCCGCAAGACGTTTTGGAACTGCAATCCCTGCTCGGTCCTTTGCAGCCCGGACAAACCATCCAGGCCGTACCCGGAACTGGCACGAATTTGCCTTTGTGGATTTTGGGATCAAGCCTGTTCGGAGCCCAACTGGCCGCAATACTGGGGCTGCCTTACGCCTTCGCATCGCATTTTGCCCCCGATCAATTGATGCAAGCCATAGAAATCTACCGTGCGACATTCAAACCCTCAGCGCAATTGCAAATGCCTTATGTTATGGCGGGCGTGAATGTGATCGCCGCCGATACCGAACCCGAGGCGCAGCATCTTTTCACTTCTTTGCAAATGCGTTTTGCAGACATGGCGCGGGGCACAAGGGGATATATGCAGCCACCCATTGCTGACATTGAAAACTATTGGTCAGGGCAAGAAAAAATTCAGGCTCAACGCATGCTGGCTTGCTCTTTTGTGGGGTCGCCCAAATCACTGCGAGTGCATTTGAATGACTTCATGGAGAAAACCGGCGTCGACGAACTCATGGTTGCCACAGCTGTTTATGATCAGGGGTCGAGGTTGAAGTCCTATGAGTTGTTGGCTGGAGTTTAGCCAAATTCTATTCAGCCCAAAT
>JANOUE010000127.1:0-8163 GCA_031416755.1 Hyphomicrobiales bacterium | reverse complement strand
GCTTTCTTCACAAGGCAAAATCGCGAATTGCTCCGCGAATATTTAGATTACGCATTAGATCGATTGGATGAAAATGGTAAGGCCGCGAAAATTTTTGAACGCTATTTGTCAGCTTCACCATTTTGAATGCCAATGGCCTCGGCAATATTAGTCAAACCATGTTCTTGCAATTTTACATCGAGGCCATGGCAAATCTCGGAGATTAATGCTGGCCCTTTGAATACCAGAGCTGAGTAGAGTTGAATTAAACTCGCCCCAGCCGTAATTTTTGCCCAGGCCGTTTCAGCGTTATGAATGCCACCAACACCAATGAGCGGAATGCGGCCCTTGCTAAGCCTATAAAAAAGTGAGAGCTGCGCGGTTGAGAGATGGTGCAAGGGTTTGCCCGAAAGTCCGCCGGTTTCAGTGGCGTGGCGTGATTTCAAAGCTGGCCTGCTCAAGGTGGTGTTGGAAATTATAACACCGTCAACCACCCCGTTTTGGCACACCAAAGCTATATCCTGCATTTCATCAGCGGAAAGATCGGGTGCGATTTTTAACAGCATTGGCAGGCTGCTTTTGCGCTGCGTGTTCAAGCGGTCCAACAAGCGCTGCAAATCTGCGCGGCCTTGCAAATTGCGAAGCCCCGGCGTGTTGGGCGATGAAATGTTGAGTGTTATGTAGCTCGCCAATTCGCCAAATTCCGAAATGCCTTTCACATAGTCTTCGATGCGATCGGAAGAATCTTTGTTGGCACCAATATTAATGCCAATAACGCCACCACTGTGGCGCCGGGCCTCTAAGCGATTTCTCACTGAAGCATGCCCATCATTGTTAAAACCCATGCGATTGATCACGGCTTCATCTTCGAGCAGTCTAAAAAGTCTGGGTTTTATATTTCCTGCTTGCGGCTTGGGCGTTACTGAACCGATTTCGACATAGCCAAAACCGAGGGCCAGCATTGCGTCTGGCACTTCCGCATTTTTGTCAAAGCCAGGCGCCAAGCCCAAAGGATTGGGAAATGAAAGTCCAAATAATTTGGTTTCCAGCCGCGGCCATTGTTGCAGGCACGGTTTTGCAAAACCAATTTTCAATCCCGCAATAGTCAGCCGGTGCGCCTGTTCAGCATCGAGCTTGTGCAAGAAGGGCTTGGCGAGAGAAAATCCAAGACGGCTCAAACTCATGCTGTAAACTCCACTGGAAATTCATGTTCAGCACCATTCCAGAGCAATGGCTTTACCCATAAAGCAGTTTGCGGATTCAAAGTCGCAAAAACATGCGGGAACAAATTTCCCCCACGCGAAGCTTCCCATTTCAAATGCGCTGTTACGGCTTGTTCCGGGATTGCCGCCAGAATTAAATCTGTTTGCCCCCCAAAATGAAGCCGCGCGGTTTCGCGGGCTTGCCCAGCCGTTGAAAGGTGAATGAAGCCATCTTTCAAATCCAGTGCCGAGCCAAGATAAACTCCGGCCGTGGCAGCGTCCAACCAAACCGCGGCTTTTTCAATTTTATAAAAAATCTGCACCCAAATCACCTCAAATTGTGTGGCGACCATAGGCAGCATATTGCTTCTGGACAAGCAGCTCTAGCAGAGGTATTACTTCCTATGTAAGGCCAATAATCAAGATCCACGAGGCGGAATGATGTTTACACATAAACAAGTTTGGGCAGCAATTGATACAATTGCCGAGCGTTATGGCTATTCTGCCTCGGGTTTGGCTAAAAAATCAGGTTTGGATCCAACGTCGTTTAATCCCTCTAAGCGCAATGGCCCAGATGGCAGGCCGCGTTGGCCAACCATGGAATCAATTTCCCGCGTGCTGAATGCAGCAGGTGCAACTGTTGAAGAATTTATGGATTTGCTGTCAGGCCGCAAAGGCCAGCCGCCACGCCTCAAGCAAATCCCCATGTTAGGTTTTGCCAAAGCCGGCAAGGGCGGTTTTTTTGATGATTCTGGCTTTCCCTCTGGCACTGGCTGGGAAGAGATTGACGTACCAGGCGTTACTGATTCCTCAGCTTACGGCTTGGAAATCACCGGTGACTCAATGGCCCCGGTTTACCGCGAAGGCGACACCATCGTAGTCTCACCCGCTGCCACCATTAGAAAAGGCGACCGCGTTGTGGTGCGCACCGCCGATGGCCAAGTGATGGCCAAAATCATGCAGCGCCAAACCGCCAGAACCCTGGAACTAGCCTCCTTCAACCCCGCCCATGAACCCAAAATTTTGGACATGAAGGACGTAGATTGGATGGCAAGGATCATCTGGGCGAGCCAGTAAATATTGATATTGAGAAACGCAGCAACATATCTTGCCTCAGGCGGTCACCCTAGCCCACCCAAACCTGTGCAATGCAGATCGTCCAATCATATGGGCTTGTGCGGTTTCGGGATTTAGCAACCCGTAAAATGCTTTCGCAGTAACCGATAGCCCGCCAGTGTAAGCCCCAAAGGCTGGCATGATTAAACGCGTATCATCTGAAACGAAGCACTTGCCATAAATCCGCCGCCCGCGTTGATTGATACCGCAGCCAGGGTGCAAGTGTCCGGCGATTTCATGTGTCGCTTTTGAAGGTTCATGCCGCAATGTGATTGGCCCAAGGGCAATCATCTCCGCCCCTTGACCACCGATGGAGTGTGGCGGCTTCGGATCATGATTGCCGCAAATCCAAGTGGTGTCATAGCTGCTGGTAATTTTGCGTAAGCGCAAGGCATGGGCTTCAGCCAAGCGCAACTCAGCTTTGCCATCATGGAAACTATCGCCCAGAAAAATCAGGCGTTTGGCTGGCGCAGCACTGATCACAGCTTCAAGCAAGTCCAGTGTGATCGCCGTATCAAAGGGCGGAACATGAATGCCCCGCCGTGCCAAACTAGAGCCTTGCTCTAAATGCAAATCGGCGATGACCAAAGTCTCAAAGGCAGGCACATAGAGCGCACCCGAAAGATCGGGGATCAGCTCCACGCCAGCTAGAATAATTTTGTGGTGCTTAGACAAGCCTTGTGGCCTCGGAGATGAGGTCATCGGCAGCTTCGGCGAGAAGGGCATCATGAGCTTCGCCGTAAATTGATTCGCGTCCAATCTCAAGCAGCACCGGAACCGCCAAGGGCGAGACGCGCTCCAGCGCTTTGTGGACGATTTGATTTTTAATCCGCTTCAGCATCGCGCCAAGACGTTTGATATCAATCAACCCCTCAGCGGCATCCTCCCATGCAGCGCGGAGCAAAATGTGATCAGGCTGGTGTGACCGAAGCGCATCATAAAGCAGGTCAGTGTTCACAGTCACCTGCCGCGCGGTTTTTTCTGTGCCGGGATAATTGCGCTCGATGAGCCCTGCGATGATGGCACAGTTTCTGAAACTGCGCTTCATCAAATTCGATTCCGCAAGCCACGCCTCAAGGTCATCACCCAGCATATCTTCATCAAAGAGTTTGGCGAGAGACAACCTTCCCGACCCAACCATGTGAGATAAGTCACCAAGCCCCCAGATAACCAAAGCATATTCCGAAGAGACAAACCCCATTGGCCTTGCACCAATCCGTTCAAGGCGGCGCGTGAGCAACATGCCAAGCGTTTGTTGCGAGGGACGTCCTTCAAAAGGATAGCAAACCAGGTAATACTTATCAGCACGTGGAAAAGTCTCGACCAGCATTTGATCTGCACGCGGCAGAACCGAAGCCCAGCTTTGGGTGGTAAGCCAGTCTTTCACCTGTGCGGGTAAAAATTGTTGCTTGGCTTTATCGCCAATAATTTCCCGCACCCGGGTCGCGAGATAAGGTGACAGCGGAAACTTGCCCCCCGCATAAGATGGGATCATTGCATCACGCCCTGGTGCCCGCGTGGCCAGCGCACCAAATTCATCAAGGCCTTCAAAGCGCAACACTTCGCCGCTGAACAAAAATGTATCGCCGATCTTCAGTGTGCTGAGGAAATAGTCTTCAAGCTCACCCAAAATGCGGCCCCCCGTGACGATCCGCTTGCCTGCACGATTTCGCACTCCGGCAAGGCGCAGCTTTAACATTTCAGCTGCTATGATAGTGCCCATATTCATTTTATAGCGCTGGGCAAGCAGGGGGTGGGCCAGCCGGTAATTGCCAGAAGCGTCGCGCTTGAGTTTCGCATAGCGTTCATAGGCCTTGAGGGCATAGCCACCGGTGGCAACATAATCCAAGGCTTGGTCAAAAAGCTCGCGCGCAAGTGTGCGGTAAGTGAAGGCCGAAATCACTTCAGCATAAAGCCCATCCGCATCAAACGGCCCGGCACAGGCGCAACATAAAATATGCTGCGCCAACACATCAAGTTTCATCACGCTGGGATATTCAGAATCCTGGGCCCCTTCTTTGGCCGCAGCCCGCGCTGCTTCACATTCCAACACTTCAAATCTGTTGGAGGGCACCAGCATTGCATTGCTGGCTTCATCCAGGCGATGATTGGCCCGCCCTATGCGCTGCAGCAAACGCGACGAACCTTTGGGCGCACCCACATGCACCACAAAATCCACATCACCCCAGTCGATGCCAAGGTCGAGCGTTGAAGTACATACCACTGCTTTCAATTTATTGTCCGCCATGGCTGCTTCCACTTTGCGGCGCTGGGCCACATCAAGCGAGCCATGATGTAATGCAATAGGCAGGTTATCTTCATTGGCCGTCCAGAGTTCTTGAAAAACTATTTCTGCTTGGCTGCGGGTATTCACAAAAATCAAAGACATCTTAGCCTTTTTAATTTCAGCATAGATTTCTGGAATGGCATAAACCGCGCTGTGTCCGCTCCATGGAACGTGGGCTACCGAATTGAGAATGCGAATATCCGGCGGCGCACCGGCAGGGCCCACCACAATCTTCGCTGTGGGCGATAACCAAGCAAGTAACGCATCAGGGTCGGCCACTGTGGCTGATAGCCCGGTGAAGCGAGCGGTTGGTGCATGAGCTTTCAGCCGCGAGAGAGCTAGCGAAAGCAGCACGCCGCGCTTAGAGGCCACAAGTGAATGGAGTTCATCGATGATCACGGCCTTCAAATTGCGCAACAGATGCGCGGCCGTGGGATCAGCGATGAGCAGCGAAACTTGCTCTGGCGTTGTGATCAAAATATCGGGCGGATTAATGCGCTGGCGTTGGCGGCGTGAATGTGGCGTGTCGCCGGTTCTGGTTTCAACAGTGATGGGCAGTTGCATTTCAGCTATGGGCGCATCAAGGTTGCGCGCGATATCAACCGCCAGCGCTTTCAGCGGTGAAATATAAAGCGTGTGAATGCCATTGGTTTCATGAGGCTGAGCAAGCTCAACCAATGTGGGCAAAAAGCCAGCAAGCGTTTTACCGCCACCAGTGGGCGAGATGAGCAAAGAACTTGATCCAGCCAGCCCATGCTCCAGCATTTGCAACTGGTGTGACCGCGGTTGCCAGCCGCGGCTCGCAAACCAATCGTTAAACCGTTTGATATCTTGCAATGGCCGAGCGCTCAATCGCTGCTGTCACCAATTTATCCAAGCCCAATGCGTCGCGCAAAATCGCGAGAAAGCGCAGTTCCACTTTTCCGACTGCTAAATCAGCGGCAGCAACTTCAACTGCCAGGGCATATGCTGTATCCTTGAGTTTGGCTGGAAGCTGATTGGTGACAAGGCCCAAAACCGTAGTCATGCCCTCAGTGTTGTCGAGAATATCACCGCATTCCTGCACAACTGTCACAAGCTGGGTACGATCAAAATTCTTAAAAATGGGGAGCGTGCGAATGAGCATATCCATCTCCGCTACTTCCTCGGTCGCCATGCGGCCTTCGACGGCAGACATCATGACCATGACATAGATGAGGGCTCGTTGGTTGCTGATAGTGCCGGTCATGTGTGGTTCCCTTAATTGAATCGAGGACAGTTTACTTTTTCCACAGTTTACTTTTTCCATTGTCGGTGTCCAGTTCTTTGCTCTGGGCGAAAAAGTAAACTGTCCAAGATTTGTCATGGTGTAAACCTCTTCACTAAATCAATCGCATCGACCAGCCCTATTCGATCAATCTGAATGCCTTCGGGAAATGCAGTCGTAAAACGCGTGGCCAATCTGGGATCGAGAATTACAAAACACCCACGATCCCCCTCACGCCTGATCAAACGGCCAAAGGCCTGGCGCAAGCGCAGTCGCACCACCATATCCTTATAAGCATTTCCACCAAAGGCATCTGCGCGTGCCCGCTCTAGAATCGTCGGCGTTCCCCAAGGCACGCGGTCCAGCACAATGAGCCGCAATGAATCTCCGGGCACATCCACACCGTCACGCACCGCATCCGTGCCTAATAAACATGCATCTCGTTCGGCTCGGAACATATCAACCAAAGTGCCAGTATCCATGGGGTCCACATGCTGGGCGTAAAGTGGAAAGCCCCATTTGGCCATTGCAGGCCCCAAGCGCTTGTGCACGGCTTTGAGGCGCGCGATGGCGGTGAACAAACCCAAAGCGCCACCACCAGAGGCGACGAAAAGCTCTCGGTAAGCCGCTGCGATTTGGTCCATGTCTTCGCGGTTCACGTCCGTCACCACAATCACCCGGCTAATTTTTTTATAGTCAAAGGGCGACTCATAACCTGCACGTTTCACCGGGTAGGGCAAATGAATGGCACCGGTGCGCATTTCTGCATTGGTCCAATCATCAGGCACATCAGGCGGGCGATCTTTCAGTGTGGCCGAGGTGATAATCACCCCATCCAGACTGCGCAGAACGGTGTTGGCCAGCGGCACCGAGGGGTCAATCCAATGCGAATGCAAACCCACATCAGCTTCACGGCCAAAACTTTGGTCCACCGAAAACCAATCAACGAACAGCGCATCAGGCGATTCAATCAAATGTTTCAACATCGAAACCCAACCGCCCACCATAAACTCAGCCCGGCGTTTCAAAGACCTTGCCACCGCTTCAATGCGGCCACGATCATTGGTGTTAAGTTCTGCTGCTTCATCATCTAATTTTTTGAGCAGCAGATTTGCCAGGGCTGCCATGGGTTTTTTCAGATCACTGAGTGAAGTCATCAAATCTTCAATGGCATCCCGCATGCCATCAACCAGCGGCAGGCAATTGGTTTCCAGGGCATTGCTGCCAGCCGGTTCCGAGCGGGCAAGAACCTGCTGGCGCACCAACGTTAAAAAATCTTCAGTGGAACCCTCCGGCTGCCCGCCTTGAATGCGCCTCGTCCAGCCGGGGCCAGGCAAGACCGCAGCATACCGCAAGATTTGCTGCAATAATTTTTCTGCAGGCGCTTCATCGGCAACCAAATCTCCAATACGCTCTGCAAGGCCGCGGCCGCGCCTGCGTTCGGTTTCCGGTCCGCGCAGCCAGCGTCTCAGTTCCGAAGCCTCCATCGCGGTCAGGTGGCCGGAGAAGGCGCTATCTGCGGCATCAAATAAATGGTGCCCTTCATCAAATACAATACGCTTGATGCCGCCTGGGGCTGCTTCTTCTTCGGCCGTGGTGGCAACGCCAAGGGCTTGATCAGTCGCAGCTTGATGCAAAACCAATGCGTGATTGGCAATCACAATATCGGCTTTCCGGCCAGCGCGCACCGAGCGCTCAATGTAACATCGTTTGAAATGCGGGCAGGCTGCATAAATGCATTCCCCCCGCCTGTCAGTAAGGCCGAGTGAGGCTGGCGTAAGATGGCGCGATTCTGAATCGAGAGTTGCATCTTGAAACAAAGTCAGCAACCATGATGGAAAATCCCCACCCACAATATCACCATCGCGGCTAAACCTTGCCCAGCGAGCAATAAGTGCAGCCATTAATGCCGAGCGCGCATTGGCATTTGTCAGCCTGCCAAACACATCTTGCATGTTCAAAAGACAGGCATAATTTTCGCGGCCTTTACGGATCACAATACGGTCGCGCCGGTCCGCCGGGTCTGCCACAAGGCGTGACGTTTCTTGATCAAGCTGGCGTTGCAGGTTTTTGGTGTAAGTTGAAATCCATACCGGAGCGTTGTTTTTGCGCGCCCATAAATAGGCTGGTGCCAAATAACCCAATGTTTTGCCAAGGCCTGTGCCTGCTTCGGCAAGCAGAATATTATTAACGTCCTTGCGGTCGCGCGGCTCAAAGGCGTAGGTGGCGGTTGCAGTATATTCGCGCTGGCTGGCGCGAGCTTCGGAATCATGGCCTAAAATTTCGCGTAAAAATCTCATGGCATCTTCACCAGAAATTGCATGTTGGGTGCC
>JANOUE010000126.1:0-4907 GCA_031416755.1 Hyphomicrobiales bacterium | reverse complement strand
CCAGCCTTGTTGACATGGATGTCTAACCGCGGCCCCTGAATCGGGGTTCGGGACAGTGTATGGTGGGTAGTTTGACTGGGGCGGTCGCCTCCCAAAGAGTAACGGAGGCGCGCGATGGTAAGCTCAGGCTGGTCGGAAATCCGCCTTTACTGCGAGTCAAACTCGCCAAGTCGGGCAGAGACGAAAGTGGATCATTGCGAACCGGTGGTCAGAGTTACAGAACGTCTACCTCTATATCCCAACGTCAATCACGCCAAGTGCGTCTGCCAGTTCCGTCTCTTCATAGCCGAAATGCGATTGCACACAGGTGTTCAGTTCTGTGAATGTCGATTTTAGCTGGGTGTAGGATTCAGGGGTTGGGTTCTTGATGGCTTCATGGGCTTGCGCTGCTAATTCCTCAATCAACTCATGCACCACCAGATGTTCGGCCCTTAGGCGTTCGACCACTTTTTTCAATCCAGCATCACCAGCTTCGTGCAGAAGCGGGAATATGGCCTGGTCTTCAATGCTGTGATGGCCGCTGAGCATTTGGCATTCTGCTCCGCACATGTTGCCAAAGACTTTGAAGTTGTGGCGCATGTCGAGGGCTGAGATTTTCATCAGCAAGCTGTCATCAATTTGCACCATAGCGCTTTCCACTTCGCGCAACTGTTGGCGGTGCATGTTATGATAAAGGCTGAGGCGGCGGCCTTGATGGCGTTGAGCAGGTGTTAGATTCTCGATCTTAGGGGCTTTTGGGCGCTTGCTGTTGTCAAGCAACGTGATACGATTGAGTTTTTCCATGCGCGTCACATAACATAAGTTGATCATATGACACATAACTTGATCGCCGTTTCCACTTGGAGCGTGCACCATCTTCTTGAGAAAATACCGCTGGAGGCATTGCCAGCTGAGCTAGCAGCGAAGGGGTTTGGGCGCGTTGAGATTTGTCATTTTCATCTTGCCTCGCAAGAGACAGATTATCTCCGCAGTATTGGCAAATTGTTTCGTGACCATGGCATTGTGATTCAGACTTTGCTGATCGATGATGGCGACATAACCAACCCCACTTCGCGCCAGCGCGATTTGATGTGGATTGAATCTTGGATTGAGTCTGCGGCGCAACTTGGTGCGCAGCATGCTCGGGTGATTGCCGGTAAGGCAGCACCCAGTGCGGACATCTTAAAATCATCCGTGGACGGATTAAAAATTCTGGCAGCGCTTGGTGTGAAACTTGGCGTTCGGGTGGTGACGGAGAATTGGTTTTCCACTTTATCGACGCCAGAGGCAGTGCATTATGTGTTGGATGAAGTGGGGACTTCGCTGGGTTTTCTTGCTGATACCGGAAATTGGAATGGGCCCACTAAATATACTGATCTGAAATCCATCTTCGCGCGGGCTGAACTTTGCCATGCCAAAACATCTTTTGCTGCTGGACTGAAGATTGATGCCGACGACACTGCCAAATGGTTGCAAGCCGCAAAGGCTGCAAATTACAAAGGCCCTTACACTCTCATCTTTGCTGATGAAGGCAACGAATGGCGAGGCCTCGCCATTGAACGCAACTATATTGAAGGAGCGGCATGACTGACTATCCGCGCAATATGAAAGGCTACGCCTCGGCCATCCCGGATCCAAAATGGCCAGGCGGCGCTTTAGTGGCTGTGCAGTTTGTTCTAAACTATGAAGAGGGTGGCGAGAATAATATTCTGCACGGCGATGCGGCATCTGAGGCATTTTTGTCTGAGATCGTTGGGGCTTCTCCGTGGGCAGGACAACGCCATTGGAATATGGAATCGATTTATGAATATGGCGCGCGGGCTGGTTTCTGGCGGGTGTGGCGCATGTTCACTTCGCGCAAATTGCCGGTGACAGTCTATGGCGTAGCGACAGCATTGCAACGTTCGCCTGATCAAGTTCAGGCCATGCAGGAAGCCGGTTGGGAAATTGCTTCGCATGGTTTGAAATGGGTGGAGCATAAGGACATGGGTGCGGAGGCAGAACGCGCTTGCATTGCTGAAGCCATTCGCATTCACACTGAAGTAACTGGCGAGCGGCCGCTTGGGTGGTATACCGGGCGCTGCTCCATGAACACCACCAAGCTGGTAATGGAAGAAGGCGGGTTTATGTATTCATCAGATGATTATGCTGATGACTTGCCTTATTGGCTGCCGAAGTCTGATGGCTCGCGGCATTTGATTATTCCCTATACGTTGGATGCCAATGATATGCGCTTTGCCACACCGCAGGGCTTTAATACTGGCGAGCATTTCTATCAGTATTTGAAGGATTCATTTGATTGCCTTTATGCCGAAGGCAAGGCTGGTTCACCGAAGATGATGTCAATTGGGTTGCACTGTCGTTTGATTGGCAGGCCTGGAAGGGCCATGGGGTTGGCCAAGTTTATAGATTATGTTTTGGCCCATGAGAAAGTGTGGGTGCCCACGCGGCTTGATATTGCAAAACACTGGCATGAGAAGTTTTGAACAACGCGCTCTCAGCATGGCGCGCGCGATGCTTCGAGGCTCGCCAGCGCTCGCGCCTCAGCATGAGGGTTCCACTATTCCTCATCCGGAGGTGGCGCGGCACGCGCCCTCGAAGGATGCTTGGGTCAGCGTAACTAGAGAGTAAGAAAGAGTTCCATTTCCAACCACACTTCTTCCAAATTTTTCCCCGCCCCTTTGCGATCTACAATTAGAAATCGGCTTTCAGAAGTGACCAACAATGGGTGATGCCACGTATTTGGTTTGTAATTCACGCCCTGCATGCCGCTGGCTTTGAAGGCGCGATAGGTTGTTTCATCTTGAGGATTTTCACAGACCAGCACATGCCAATCTTGGTTTTGGAGCGGAAAAAATAATTGGCTGCCGAGCGGGTGGCGCTCCATCAATTTTATGGCGATGGGCTGCGGGCGGGCAACAGCAGTGAAGATGCTGATGATCGCGTCGCCGTTGCCTACAGCAATATTAGCGAGATCATGAAAGCGAGTGGCGAAGCCTTGATTGATGACGCGCTGCTCGGCACCAGCAACTTCCACGACATCGCCAAAAGGCGCAAAGGCTTGCTTGGTGAGCTGTTCGATTTTCATTTTAAAGCAAGCATGGCGTGGCGGTTCACATCCTTGTAGAGCAGATATCGGAACCTGCCGGGGCCGCCTGCATAACAGGCTTGCGGGCAAAAGGCTCTGAGCCACATAAAGTCGCCTGCTTCTACTTCAACCCAATCTTGGTTTAAGCGGTAAACGGCTTTGCCCTCCAGCACGTAAAGTCCATGTTCCATCACATGGGTTTCGGCAAAAGGGATGACACCACCTGGTTCAAAGTTGACAATGCTCACATGCATGTCGTGGCGCATATCTGTGGGGTCAACAAACCGCGTGGTGGACCACGCTGTAGTGTTGGCCATGGGAGATGGTTTCACATCGCACTCATTGATCACAAATGCTTCCGGCTTTGCGATGCCGACTACTTCCTCGTAAGATTTTCGGATCCAATGGAATATGCAAGGCTTGCTTTCGCCATTTTTGAAACTCCATGCGGTGCCAGCCGGCAAATAGGCGTATGAGCCGGGCACGAGAAGATGATTTTCACCTGCAATTGTCAGCGCGCCATGGCCTTTTACAACAAACAACACGCCCTCGGCATTTTTATCTGGCTCTGGGTTTTCGCTGCCGCCGCCTTCGCTCACTTCCATAATATATTGCGAGAAGGTTTCAGCAAAACCAGAAAGGGGGCGGGCTATAATCCAGGCACGGGTTTTCTCCCAGAAGGGCAGAGAGCTGGTGACAATATCTTGCATCACGCCTTTTGGGATCACGGCATAAGATGTGGTAAAGACAGCTCGGCCTGTGAGCAATTGACTCTGCGGTGGAAGTCCACCGTGTGGTGCATAGTATGGAGTGGCTGACATTATGTTGCCTTTTGCTTTGCTTTGCATTGGTATTATGCCAATCTTACCACCGAGCGCAATGAGGTTCAGATGCGGATTATTTCAACTCTAATAGTGACGCTGGTTTTATGCCCAACATCTGTCTTTGCGGGCGATGAGCCGGATTGTGAAAATGGCAGTCAAATGGAACTCAACATCTGCGCTTACCGTGATTTTGAAAAAGCCGACATGGAGCTCAACATGATCTGGCCCAAGGCTAAAAAATTTGCAGCTGATGGCGATGCGGATCTCGAGGGGAACTTGAAGGGCTATGGGAAGGCACTTTTGGCTTCCCAGCGTGGTTGGTTGGCTTACCGTGATGGCAATTGCGAAGTTTACGGATTTCAAGCGCGCGGCGGCAGCATGGAATCAATGTTGGTTTCTGGATGCAAAGCGCGGATGACAAAGGAACGCGTGAAAGAATTGCGCGAGATGATTGAGTTTGAAAACTAATCAAGCTTTGAGAACGGCCCCTGCAAATGTTGCAGGTTTAAAGCAGCTTCACCGTCGATTGATCGTATCAGAATTTGAGCAAGATCGCGGCCGGCCTCATGAAAATCTTCTGGGATGGAAATGAGCTCAGGAATGGCAATGCTGAGCAGTTTGCTGGAATGTTTAGATGCCGTATCGAAATCAACTCCGATGCGAAGCCCGGCGTCTTGCAATCCGGCCGAGAGCGCAAAGGCGGACGTGGTTGCTGATGCAATTATACCATCTGGCCTTTGGGGATGGCTTGCCAAAGTTCGGCCAATTTCTTTGACACGTGAAAGTGGCGTATCTGTATCGCAACTTGAAAGAGCAAAAGAGTCTATACCAAAATCTAACAAGGCCTTTTGAAAACCTTCGTGAGTATGGCGGCTGTAATTTAATTCGGGTGGGGGCCCCAAAAGGGCGATGCGCTTGCGCCCGCGCTCAGTCAATTTGCGCGCCGCTTCATAGGCGAAAGCACCATTGTCAAAATCGTGAAAAGGATGAACAAACCCCATGTCTGTTCGGCCGTG
>JANOUE010000125.1:0-8123 GCA_031416755.1 Hyphomicrobiales bacterium | reverse complement strand
CTGGCTGAATGCCGTAAGATTGCCAGCCCCACATTTCGCCCGTGCGCATCAAACCAGTTTGCACCTCATCGGCAATATAGATTGCGCCATATTTTTCGCACAGCGATTTACAAGTTTTGAGATAATCTTCCGCAGGCATGGGGAAGCCATAAGTTGCAGGGATTGTTTCCATGATCAGTGCCGCGCAATCATTGCCCTTCAGTGCGGTTTCCATCGCGGTTAGATCATTGAAGGGAACTTTCACAAAAATCTCTGGTTGATCTGCGAGAAAGATTTTGCTGAAGCGATCTGCCCCGGTCGCCACACTCAATCCGGAGTGCCCGTGATAGCCATTGATGATCGACACAATCTTGCGGCGCTTTGTGGCATAGCGAGCAGACTTTAGTGCAATCTCAACGGCCTCGGCACCGCCTGCACCGAAGACCGCATATTTCATGCCGGGGGCAGTTTTGATCAAAGCTTCTGATAAGGCCGCTCGAGCGATGGAGGGGAACCAATGGTTGCCCATGTCGAAATGGTCGAGCGCATGTTTCAGCGTTTCAACCAATTCAAAATTACGGTGTCCAAGATTATAGGTGCCGCCATTCAAGTGCAGATCGATCAAACGTCTGCCGCTCATATCATAAATGAAATAGTCTTGGCGCTTGTCGATTATTAAATCAATTCCGGCCTTGAGCCAGAATTCGGTTTTTTCCGGATTCCAGAATTCGATCGATTTCTCAAAAACCTCTTGTTTTGAGTTAAAACTGAAGCCACCATAATCAAACATAAAATTTCTCCGCGCCTGCATCATCGCTCTTGCAAGCGGTAAAATCTAGGTTGCAGTGAAGAATAAATGTTTGCGCTAAGGAAACAACGGGAAAAGCAAAGGAAGCCTAGATGCCATTGTCTTGGTGATTTTCAGTATTGGGTGATCGCCACCGCGCCTTGGGTTCCAAACTTGAAGATTGGAGCGGAATGGGCACGGCGTGGACTTATGATAAAGATATTTATCAGGAGCACATTGCGGTTCGCACCAAGGCTGGGTTGATGGATGTGTCGGGTCTTAAAATGGTTCACTTGGTGGGGCCGCATGCAATCAATGTATTAGAGTATTGCACTACGCGCGACATGACCAAGATTTATCCGGGCCGCCATTTTCATTCCAAGGCGTGCTCGGTCAATCAGGCTTGCTCGCTGGTGACATGGGCGAAAGGAAGGCTGGCATGTTGCCTTACCTCACGCTTGCTGCTGGTGGCGTTGTTGTGCTTTGGGCCAATTGGTTCTTTGTGCTGCCTTCTTAACATATTGCGAGGCCGCCACACTTTATGCAGCGTGGCGGTTTTTTCTAAGTGACTTGATAGCCAAATTCTCCGGCTTGGCTCACGAGCCATTGCCAGAAACTTTCCGAGAATCCGCGAAACACTGAGAGTGTGAATTCATTGTCTCCAGATCGTGTGAGATGCACCGATACATGCGCCATTTGCGTGAGGGCGGATTTTCCGATGGGGAATTTGCTCTCATGTAAATCAACAGCTGTGCCTTTGGCCAAGACAGCGCGAGATTTGGGGCCACTGATTCTTAACACCACGCGGCCGTGACTTTGATCGGTTAGAGACGCCAAACCTTCCAGCTGCTGTTTTAACTCCGTGTACGGAGCATTATAAATATAATATTGATCTGCGCCTGCCCAATGCACTGTAGGCCCGTCATTCCCGCGCAGGCGGGAATCCAAATTCTTTGAGATTGAGTTTGTTGAAAGTTGGATCCCCGCCTGTGCTAGGATGACGGCTGAGGGCGCGGGGATGACGGCTGAAGGGGATGAGAAACCCAAAGCCGTGCCTAAGGCTTTGGCTTTGCCCTTGCGGGCAATCGCCATGACGATGGTGACTGGATGGATAACCGACAGTGTGACCCCTGGTGCACCCTTATCAGCACCGAAGCGACCAGCTTTTACAACAGCAGCCAATGCGGAGATTCTAAGCATGGAGCCTCTCATTCTTGCTATCGAAATGGATTGGTTCACAAATTTCAGCCAGATAATGATGCCCGCGCAGACCATCAAACACTGTTACAATTTCGCCGTGACGGGTGTTACCATTCGATAAAAGTGCGAGACCCAGCCACATGTTCACCATAGGCGACCAGGCAACCGAGCTTATATAACCTTGGTCGGCCTGCATCGAAGGCACATCGCCTTGCTTCAACAAATGCCCGCCGGACCGCATTTTCATTTTGTGATCAACTGGCTTTATGCCAACAACACATTGGCGAGCCGGATCAACCAAGCCTGGCCGTGAGGACATGGCGCGGCCAATATAGTCTTTTTTCGTGGACATCATTTTGCCCAGGCCTAAATCTCCAGCAGTCGTCGTGCCGTTTAACTCCGCGCCCGCCACATGGCCTTTTTCAATGCGCATGATTGAAAGGGCTTCAACACCATATGGCACAATGCCAAATTCAGCGCCCGCTTGCATCATCGAGCGCGCTACAGCGCCTCCAAAATCAGCGGGCACAGCAAGTTCATACGCATGTTCGCCCGAGAATGAAATGCGGAATAGCCGCGCTTCAATGCCACCCATGATGGTGATTTGTTTGGCGGCAAGATAAGGCACTGTTTCATCATTGAGCGAGAGCTTATCCACCACCTTCTGCAATGTGGCGCGGGCCTTTGGACCGGCAATTGCCATTTGTGCCCACTGCTCGGTCACTGAAACATATTGCACATCAAGCTCTGGCCAATGCACTTGATGGCAAAATTCAATGTGGCTCATTACGCGGGCGGCGTTGGCAGTTGTGGTTGTCATCACGTAATGATCGTCAGCAAGCCGCGATGTGGTGCCATCATCAAACACAATGCCGTCTTCACGCAGCATCAAACCATAACGGGCCTTGCCAATGCTCAGTGTACTGAAGGTATTGCAATAGAGGCGATCTAAAAATATTCCAGCGTCTTTGCCTTGAATGTCAATCTTACCCAGAGTGGAGACATCGCAAAGCCCAACCGACGCACGAGTGGCTTTCACTTCGCGCGAGGCAGAAGCCAACCAATCTTCGCCAGCTTTCGGGAACCAGCTTGAGCGCAGCCACAATCCGGCTTCCACAAACACTGCAGCCTGCTCCACTGCCCAATCATGCAAAGGAGTTTTGCGGACTGGTTGGAAGTGGTGGCCTGTGAAGGGGCCGGTGAATGCGCCGAATGAAACTGGTGTGTAGAAAGGCCTAAATGTTGTGGTGCCCATTGCGGCGATGGATTTTCCAGAAGCTTCAGCAAGAATGGCGATGGCGTTCACATTGCCCAGCTTGCCTTGATCGGTTGCCATGCCAGTGGTGGTATAGCGTTTTGCGAGTTCCACATGGCCATAGCCTTCGCGCGCTGCAAGGGTTGCATCCTTGGCGGTGGCGTCGTTCTGATAATCGATGAAAGCTTTGCCGGTGGATTCTTTCACCCACCAAAATGGCTGGATGACAAAAGCTTCGTCGCGGCAGATTGGGGGTGCGGGACTGCGGCCCTTCACAGTGCCAGCGCGCGCGCCATCTGCCAAACATTCAGAAAGCAGCATATGCCCTGCAGCGCTGCCAATTGCGCTGAATTCTGCGCCCACATCAGGTGGTGTGAAGGCGGCTATGGATTCATTCCAAAGCGGCTTAGCCCCACGGTGGCACATGAGATTGACGATGGGACTCCAGCCTCCCGACATGGCAACGGCATCGCACGGAATTTTTCCAATTGGCGTTTCAATAAGTGAAACACCCTTGCCAGTTTTGACATTTACAATGCGCCCACCTTCACGCGTGTCGATCACCGCTGCAACATTTACACCATGGGTTTGCATATCACGCGCGGTGCGCAGTGCTGAATCATTATTGGTAAATATCGCAATCGATTTTCCTGCCGCCACCGCATAGCGATTTGAATAATGGCGCATCGCGGACGCCAACATCACGCCCGGCACATCATTGCCGCCAAACACCAAGGGCCGTTCTTCAGCGCCTGCTGCAAGCACGGCACGCTTGGCATGAATGCGCCAATAACGTTGGCGCGGTTCAAAAGGTGCGGGCACAGCCACATGATCATTCACGCGCTGCAATGCACCAAAGATATTGCCATCAAACCAGCCAAAGATTGTCGAACGCGGCATGAGAGTTACATTTGGCAATGAGGCCAATTCTGCGAGAACGCTTTGGCCCCAATCGAAACCTGATTGGCCCGCGATCTCTTCGTTTTCAAATAATAAAGACCCACCAAGCCGTGAGCCTTCATCGGCTAAAATCACGCGGACGCCAGAACGCGCCGCAGTGAGGGCCGCCATCAGTCCGGCGGGGCCGGAACCTATCACCAGCAGATCACAATGGGCATATGATTTCTCGTAGGTGTCTGGATCGGCTTCCCTTGAAGCCGAGCCGAGGCCAGCGGCTTTTCTGATCAGCGGTTCATAAATTTTTTCCCAAAAACTTTTGGGCCACATAAAGGTTTTATAATAGAAGCCTGCAACGAAAATTGAAGATGCAAGCGAGGTGATGGCACCAATATCAAAGTCCAACGACGGCCAGCGGTTTTGTGAGTTTGCTCGGAGACCATCATAAAGCTCCACGGTGGTTGCTCTGGTGTTGGCTTCTTTGCGGCCAGCTTCACGCAGTTCCACAAGTGCGTTGGGTTCCGAGCTGCCCGCTGAAATAACGCCGCGCGGGCGGTGATATTTGAAGCTGCGGCCCATGAGATGCACGCCATTTGCGATGAGGGCTGAAGCGAGTGTATCTCCTTGATGACCACTGAAAGACTTGCCATCAAATTTGAAATTGAGCTTGGTTTCGCGGTTGATAAGGCCGCCTTTTTCAATGCGAAAGCCCGTCATGATTTTGGCTTTCGTTTGAAATTCTTGGCAATCACAGCGTCAAAAACTTCATGGGTTTTGGTGTCACGCGAAACCACCAGCCAGGCGCGGCAGCCACTCGAATGATGGGCAAACTCATCAATCTTGCCGCGTGGATTATCGCGCTCATAAACGTAAGAATGCCAGTTTGGATCGTCGGGCGTTTCTGGGCGCTGCACATTGGCATCGCCGAGGAATGTGAATTCCTCAACGGCGCGGGTTCCGCAATGGGGGCAAGGAATTAACATCAGTGTAAATTGGGCGTTGCGCCCTGCCCTTTCTCGTCAAGCATGTGGCCAGTTTTGAATCGGTCCAATCTAAATGCGGTTGCAAGTTTATGCGGCTCATCTTTGGCGATGAGATGCGCATAGCACCAGCCCGAAGCAGGTGTTGCTTTGAAGCCGCCATAGCACCAGCCCGCATTCAAATATAATCCGTGTACTGAGGTTTTATCGATGATGGGCGAGCCATCCATCGACATGTCCGTAACGCCGCCCCAAGACCGCAGCGCTCGCACGCGGGCCAAAGACGGGATCATGGCCACGCCAGCTTCAATCACATGTTCCACCATCGGCAAATTACCGCGTTGGGCATAAGAGTTATAGCCATCGATATCGCCACCAAAAACAAGCCCACCTTTATCTGATTGCGAGACATAGAAGTGACCAGCGCCGAATGTGACCACGCCATCAATGTAAGGTTTCAAACCTTCGGAGACAAAGGCTTGCAATACGTGGCTTTCGATGGGCAGTTTCAGTCCGGCCATGGAAGCCACTTCAGATGAATGGCCCGCAGCACAGAGTGCGAGCTTTTTGCATTTAATCTCACCGCGATTCGTCTGTACACTGACGACTTTGCCGCTTTCTGTTTTGATTCCGGTTAGCTCGCAGCCTTGCAAAATATCAACACCGCGCAAATCAGCGCCGCGGGCATAGCCCCAGGCCACTGCGTCATGGCGCACGGTGCCACCACGCCGTTGTAAAAGACCGCCTTTGATCGGGAAGCGGGCATTTTCATAATCGAAGAAAGGGTACATTTCGCGCACTGATTCACGATCTAATAATTCGGCATCCACACCATCAATGCGCATGGCATTGCCACGCCTGGCAAAAGCATCGCGCTGAGCATCGGTGTGGCAAAGGTTTAATACGCCGCGTTGCGAGACCATGGCATTGAAGTTGAAATCCAGTTCCAAATTTTCCCAGAGTTTCATCGACAATTCATAAAATGGATTATTGCCGAGCAGCATATAGTTGGAACGAATGATGGTGGTGTTGCGGCCGACATTGCCCGAGCCAATGTAATTTTTTTCAAGCACCGCGATATTTTTTAAGCCATGTTCTTTGGCAAGATAATACGCGGTGGCCAGCCCATGGCCGCCGCCGCCGACGATGATGATGTCATACTCTTTCTTTGGCTCAGGTTGCCGCCAAGCGGGGGTCCAATTTTTATGGCCCGTTAGAGAATTTTTCAGCAGGGAGAAAAGAGAATATTTCATCAGCAGTCCAAAGTGGTGTCACGTTCCCATTGGGTTAAGTGGCGGCAATATTGGTTCCACTCATTATACTTCAATTTGAGGTAACCAGATGACAGCTCATCGCCCAAGGCGGCACGTAACACATGATTATTCTCAAAATTGCGTAAAGCATCAAGCAGATTCAGCGGAAGCTTCTTGCCGCCTTTCACTGTGTGGCCTTGGGTATACATGTCAAGGTCTTGGCGTTCGCCGGGGTGAAGCTTGCGCTCAATGCCATCCATGCCCGCAGCGAGAATGCCAGCGAGCATGAGATAAGGATTTGCCGCATTATCAGGCAAGCGGAATTCGGTTCGACCAGCATCAGGGATGCGCACCATGTTGGTGCGGTTGTTGCCGCCGAAGGTGACCGTGTTGGGGGCCCATGTGGCACCTGAGATGGTTCGCGGTGCATTGATGCGCTTGTAAGAATTCACTGTGGGGTTGGTTATGGCCACAAGCGAGTCTGCATGTTCAATGAGGCCGCCTAAGAAATTATAGGCCAATGGCGTTAAGCCCATTTCGTCAGTGGTGCTGAGGAACAGATTTTTCTTAACCGCGTTATCCCATACCGAGAGATGCGCGTGGCAGCCGTTGCCGGTGAGATTGATAAAGGGCTTGGGCATGAAGGTTGCGCGCATGCCGTGCTTTTCGGCAATTGATTTTACCATGAATTTGAAGAAGGCGAGTTGATCCGCCGTGGTCAAGGCATCCTTGAAATCCCAGTTGATTTCAAACTGACCATTGGCGTCTTCATGATCGTTTTGATAAGGGCCCCAGCCGAGCGTGGTCATCGTGGTGCAAATTTCACCGATCACGTCAAGCCTGCGCATGATGGCTGCTTGATCATAGCAAGGTTTTTCTTGCGTATCTTTGGCGTCGGAAACGGCGGTGCCATCAGCATTGATTAAGTGAAATTCTGGTTCGCAACCGGC
Organism: Hyphomicrobiales bacterium; assembly: GCA_031416755.1. Classification (GTDB taxonomy): domain Bacteria; phylum Pseudomonadota; class Alphaproteobacteria; order Rhizobiales; family Aestuariivirgaceae; genus Aestuariivirga. Next base: position 822 of record JANOUE010000125.1, on the reverse strand, counting down.
CATCAGTTTCATATTTTTCTTTGCAGCTTTTTCCATGCCGCGCTTCAAAGCTAGGCGTGGTGCTTGCTCCAATGGCTTTCCGCTCATGTGCGGATCGCCTGCGATCCAAGCGACTTCGGGCCTCCATGGCAGTTGGATGATGGAGTCAGTGTCCGGGAATACAAGCACATCTGGGTGCGCTGGCGTTTGATCGAGCCATGTTGCAAAGCCAGCAAATCCGGCCCCTGATTTCTGCACTTTGTTGGCAGCTTCGGCCGGCACAAGTTTCGCACGCTGCACGCCGAACAGGTCTGTGTAGTTGAACAGGAAGAATTTTACTTTGTTCTTCTGCGCATATTTGACCAAATCCAATGCCATCTTTTCCGTCTCCAATTTTCCTTGCGTGTTTCCGCAGGTTTAATTTCGTCACTCGAATCTAAGGCCCTCATCCGCCCTTCAGGCACCTTCCCCCAATGGGGGAAGGGTTGAATTTATGCCCTTCTCCCCTAGCGGGAGAAGGTGCCCGAAGGGCGGATGAGGGGTGGGGTATTAGAATCTCATCTTCCCCGGAATCCAATCAGTACCAGCTAATGGCACTTGCGCCATGGCGGCAGCTACGATGGTTAGCGCACAGACATCTTCCGGTTCCAAATGAAGCACGTGCGATTTGCCGTTGGCTCTGGCAATGGTTTGGGCTCCAAGCGTTAGCACTTTCAGGAAATTGTAAAGGCGGCGGCCCGCTTTCACCGGGTCCAAGCGCTTTGATAATTCTGGGTCTTGCGTGGTAATGCCTGCTGGGTCTCTGCCTTCGTGCCAATCATCATAGGCGCCCGCCGTTGTGCC
>JANOUE010000124.1:0-14766 GCA_031416755.1 Hyphomicrobiales bacterium | reverse complement strand
GCAAGCCCGGAAGCGAGTATCAGGCCCATGTTTTCTGCTTTGGCAGTTACTAAATAGCGGGCTTGGTCTTCACTAAAAAGCTGCTCATGGTTCATAGCGAAAAGTGCAGCACCCAGACCAGAGGGCATGGCCATTTCAATCAGTGCCGTAATTAAGCCGCCGTCAGAAATGTCATGCACAGCAGTGACTTGGGCGTTATTGATCAAGTTTCGCACGAAGTCGCCATGGGTTTTTTCGAGCGCCAGATTGACGGGAGGCGGAGCGCCTTCTTCGCGACCCAGAATTTCGCGCAGGTAAATTGATTGACCCAAATGGGTGCCGTGGCCGCCAATCAGAAGGATGGCATCGCCTTCAGTTTTGAAATGTTTGGTCGTCATTTTGCTGAGATCGCTCAGCAATCCCACGCCGCCAATGGCAGGAGTTGGCAGAATGGCTTGGCCGTTGGTTTCATTGTATAGCGAGACGTTGCCAGACACGACTGGGTAATCCAGGGCGCGGCAGGCGGCATCAATGCCTTTTAGTGCAAATACAATCTGGCCCATGATTTCGGGCTTTTCAGGGTTGCCAAAATTCAAGTTATCGGTGATGGCAATTGGTGTGGCACCAACGCAAGTGAGGTTGCGCCAGGTTTCGGCCACGGCTTGCTTGCCACCTTCAAATGGATCGGCCTGCACGTAGCGCGGGGTTACATCGGTGCAAACGGCAATAGCTTTGTTGGGGCCGACGCGGACTACACCGGCATCGCCGCCAGGGATTTGAGCGGTGTTGCTGCCAATCAGCGAGTCATATTGCTCCCATACCCACCGCCTTGAACACATATCAGGGCTGCCGATGATTTTCAGGATGGCGGCTTTGAGATCGGTTGGTGCTGGCACATTTAAAAGTAAGGGCAGTTTAACCGGTTCCACCCACGGTCTGTCATATTCTGGCGCTTCATCGCCCATTTGCTTGATTGGTAGATCAGCTTTCACCTCACCTTGGTGTTTAATAACAAAGCGTAAGGTGTTGGTTGTCTTGCCTATTATGGCAAAATCTAAACCCCATTTGTGGAAAATGGCTTCGGCTTGTTTTTCGAACTCTGGGCGCAGAACCATGAGCATGCGCTCTTGGGATTCGGACAGCATCATCTCGTAAGCGCTCATTCCTTCTTCCCGGCAAGGCACTTTATCGAGGTCAAGTTCAATGCCCAGATCGCCCTTGGCACCCATTTCCACGGCGGATGACGTGAGGCCTGCGGCACCCATGTCCTGAATGGCGATCACAGCACCCGATGCCATCAATTCAAGGCAGGCTTCGAGCAGGCATTTTTCGGTGAAGGGGTCGCCCACTTGCACGGTGGGGCGCTTTTCATGGGCTTTATCGTCGAATTCGGCTGACGCCATGGTTGCGCCATGAATACCATCGCGGCCGGTTTTTGCGCCGAGATATACCACAGGCAAGCCAACACCTTTGGCTTTGGACAGAAAAATCTTGTCGGTATCAGCAATGCCAACAGCCATGGCATTGACCAAAATATTTCCGTTGTAACTTTCGTGGAAATTCACTTCGCCGCCAATGGTGGGCACGCCGAAACTGTTGCCGTAGCCGCCGACACCAGCGACTACGCCCGACACGAGATGGCGGGTTTTGGGGTGACCCGGTGAGCCGAAACGCAACGCGTTTAACGCAGCGATGGGCCTTGCACCCATGGTGAACACATCACGCAAAATACCTCCAACACCAGTGGCTGAACCTTGATAAGGCTCGATGAAGCTTGGGTGGTTGTGGCTTTCCATTTTGAAAATAATGGCTTGGCCATCATCAATGTCGATGACGCCCGCATTTTCGCCAGGGCCGATTAAAACGCGACTGCCCTTCGTGAGCAATGTCTTCAGCCATTTCTTGCTGGATTTGTATGAACAATGCTCGTTCCACATGGCCGAGCAGATGCCAAGTTCGGTCATGGTGGGAACGCGGCCCAGAAGATCTAGGAAACGCTGATACTCATCTGGCTTCAGACCATGAGCCTTAACGATTTCGGGGGTGATTGCAGGTTCGCTACTTTGGCTGGGGGCATGATTTATCATGCCAGCCGTTTAGCTATTTTAAGTTCGATTCACAAACTTTATTCAGATTTTTGCGCACGCATCATTGCTTCAGCCAATTTTGCCGAGGCCGGTATTTCGGCGATAGCTGGATCATGGGAGTGAGGCTTCAATGCATTGAGCAAATTGCGCAGCTCTCTGGCGCGTTGCTCATTTTGAACCGCCTTGTCGAATAAATTGATTGACATAAGTTTCTCCGTCAATAAGTTGCGCCCCCGCAATTGCGAGCAATCTTAAGGAGAATTTGCTTGCAAAAATGTTAATTTTTGCAAGCAGCTTATGTGGTTTTGAAACATGGTTTTGAATTGATATAAATCAGGCAGCAATTGCTCTCACATTTGCTAGTTCATTTTTAACTAGGTTAATGCGTCTCTGTTCCAATGCGGCAGTAGAAGGTTCTATACCGGGTTTCCAGAACATGTGAGCGACACGCTCGTTTAACGCCTCGGTGGCGATTTCGAGAGTTTCGTCGGTTTCGGGTTCTGCTTTGAATATGCTGATGAATGCTGTGAACATTTTGAGGTCCCTCTTTGCAGGATATGTTGTAACTGCCCGCACTCGGAAGGTGCGGGTGGTTGCATTCAGCGGCAAAAAACGGCGTTAATCTAGTGTTAACGCGAGCGTTGCTGAATCAGTGGTTACTGAGACAGCGTAAGTTTGCGTAAAATTTTTCATGCCCGATTTTATGATGAAAATATTGATTGTTAGTGGCAATGGCAGGTCTGGTGGATTTGCTAGCTAGTGATGTGGCGACGCGAAACTGGCGCAAACGTTCGAATTAATTTAGCAGAGGAAATCAATCCGCCTATTGCTGGACAGGTTGTGGCCTTTCGGGGCTATATTATGAAACTTGACTTCTCGCTAAACTGAGCTTTTGCTAAAAGTGGGGCGTTTGGAGAGAACATGTCAAAATCCATTGAAGCCCGCCCACATGCCGCTGAATTTGATGTAAGGCGAAGTGCTATCATCGTTGTTGATATGCAGAATGATTTTGGGTCTATTGGTGGCATGTTTGAGCGGGCTGGCATTGACATAGCACCCATTCAAGCTGCCGTTGCACCCACCGCAAAAGTGTTGGCAGCTGCCCGTGCCGCAAAAATTCCAGTCATCTATCTGCAAATGCAACACCGCGCTGATATGGCAGATATGGGGGCCGCAGATTCGCCACACCGCCAACGCCATGCGCGGCTTTCAGTTGGAGAGAAAGTGATTGCGCCCAACGGCACGGAAAGTCGCATACTTATTGCAGGCGAGTGGGGTGCGCAAATTGTCGATGCGTTAAAACCAGAAGCGAGCGATATGGTGGTGCCAAAACATCGGTTTAGTGGCTTCTTTGAAACTTCGCTGCATACTATTTTACAGGGGTTGAATGCGAAGCATCTGATCTTCACAGGTTGCACAACAAGTATCTGCGTAGAATCTACTATTCGCGATGCGATGTTTAGAGATTATCATTGCATTTTATTGGAAGATTGTACGGCCGAGCCAATTGGCCATGGCAATTCGCGCAGCAACCACGAGGCATCATTGTTAACAATTGAAGTGTTGTTTGGATGGATTTCGGACTCAGCTAAATTTATCCAAGCCGTCGCCTAATCCACTTTGGCAATGAGAGTGAGTATTCGTCGCTGTCGGCCAAATAGGGAGTAACCCTGCCTTCAATCTTGTTTCGCCAAAACCAGATTGCACAAGCCGTGATTGCTGCACCTGCCAAGACATCAACCAAATAATGTCCGCCGAAAATTGGCGTCCCGATTATGATAGCGAGGGCAATGAGGCCGCCTAATGTTGCAGTGGTCCAATGCCCACGGCTACACCAGCCAATGATCAGAGCCATGCAGGTGTGGTAGGACGGAAAAGAGATGAGGCCTTGCATGTTGTCTGGTGACATTAAAATAGTGCCATTGCCGCGCATCGCCAGCAGTTGTTCAACATGCAAAACGCCGGTTCCGATGTTCAGCCGGCCCAACAGTTCTTGGTCGCCGAGCAGGTGCATAGTCGCAAGCGCTGGAAATGGTGCAGATAAAACAATGCAGCCGATGGCTGTGGCAACTGCCAGATAAACGATTTCGATCGCTCGTACGCGATTGTTGATGGCGATTAAAACTACAGCGACCAGAGCAAGGCCAGAGAAGGTCAGTTGATTGTAGGCAAAGAATAAAATGCTGGTGATGGGTGGGCTGGCAGTCACGAATTTGGAATAGGCCAACCAATCAAAACCCAATGCCCGGTCCCAAACCATCAACATATCATCAGCCATGGGGAAATTTGTAGACATGAGCAGGTGGCTGAAGACTTGTAAGTTGCGGGTCAAAACTGCTGAGAGCAGAACATAAAGCAGCACACACCACAGGCGGTGCAAGAACCAATCAAATTTTGCTGGTTTGAAAAATCGAAATGCGACCAGTGCGAAGGCGATGATTGTGAGAATGATGTTGCCGGAAGCCCAGCTTGGTTCAATTGAAATGCGTGAATCTAGACCAATCCAGACCGCGTTAACGCCAAATATGGCCAACACTGCGCTCCATAAAATCCAATGCGGAAATGCCCAGCTTGCCAAATTTTGCAAGCTAGGTATTTTAGCGCGTGAGGTTGTCGAGACGATTGTTGACGACATGGCAAAATCCAAGACTATTGATCAAGGCTGCAAGCCTAGGTCGTTTTTCTTGAGAATTGATGAATTATGCCGCCAAAAGACGATTTAGTATGGCAAAAGTTCAACGCCTTTGGTTCGCACAATTTTTTCTATTTCCAAATTGATTTCTGTTTCCAAGTTATAATCCTCATCCATGCAGCATCCACCTAAACTCAAAAATCCAAAGACGACGCGGCGCATGAGGCGTTGACGATGGATCAAGCGGCCTTTGGTGCGAATTTCTTTATTTTCAATTTATCACCACGAAGCCGCACTTGGGCAAGATCATAGGAGGCTTGCATGCGTAGGTAATGATCGGCAGTTCCGCCAATGCCGCATTCAAGGCGCAATGCCATATCAGGGGTGATGCTGCTTTTTCCAGTCATTACATTGTGGAGTTGCTGGCGCGTAACACCAAGGCCTGCTGCGGCTTCGGCAGTCGTAAGGCCGAGTTCTTCGAGATCGTCTTTAATTGAACGACCAGGGTGAGCTGGGTTTTTCATTGGCATTTTAATTTTCCTCAATGATAGTCAATTAGGTCCAAATCATAAATATTTTTATTGTCGAAACGAAATATTATCCGCCAGTTGGCTCTCACCGTAACGGAATGAAATAACTTCAACTCGCCCTTCAGTGTATGAAGTTAGTAGGTTGGACGGTCGATCGATTCAAGTTCGGTCAGATCATCTAAAATGACCAAAATATCTTGAATGCGGTCAAGCATTTCCGCAGGCAATTTACTGCGATCATCGTCTTCGTAAAAGCGTTTCAATCCTTTGTGACGAAAACTGACAATCATAAGTAGAAACGTAAACTGTCAATTGACAGTTGTCAAGCCGCCAACAGACCTTCAAACAATGGTCTGCAATCCATTTTGCCGTGGATTGGTTCGATCATGTTTTCTGGGTGGGGCATCATGCCGATGACGTTGCCATTGGCCGAAACGATGCCGGCTATGTCATTGGCGGCACCATTTGGATTGGTGCCTTCAGCATAACGAAACACCACGCGGCCTTCGCCTTCGAGTGCCTTTAAGGTTTCGGCATCGCAAATATAATTGCCTTCGCCATGGGCAACAGGGCAGGAGACAATTTGGCCCTTGGCCATTTTATTGGTAAAGAATGTTTGGTGGTTTGCGATTTGCAGCTTCACCTCGCGGCAGACGAATTTGAGTGCTGCATTGCGGGCGAGAACGCCGGGCAATAGGCCTGCTTCAGTGATGATTTGGAAACCATTGCAGACACCCAGAACTTTGAGTCCTTTCAAAGCCTTGGCGCGGATATCTTGCATAATGGGTGAGCGCGCGGCAATGGCGCCGCAGCGGAGATAATCACCATAAGAAAAACCGCCGGGGACGACCACCAGATCGACATCCGGCAGAGTGGCTTGCGTATGCCACACGGAAATGGGCTTCACGCCCGTGGTGGCTTCGAGGGCCAACATCATATCGCGTTCGCGGTTGATGCCGGGGAAGGTGATTACGGCAGATTTCATTCTTAATTCCTCACCCTGAGGTGCACCGCCGACGGCGGGGCCTCGAAGGGCCTTCATGGTTTGACATATGCTTCGAGGCTCGTCTTCGACGAGCACCTCAGCATGAGGGTTAACTCAGTTCGATGTCGTAGTTTTCGATAACTGTGTTCGCAATCAGCTTTTCGCACATTTGCTTGATTGCGGCTTCGGCTTTGGATTTGTCGGTTTCGCTCACATCGATCTCAAAATATTTGCCTTGGCGCACGCTGTTGACGCCAGCAAATCCGAGAGACACTAGAGCGCCTTCGATAGCTTTGCCTTGTGGGTCTAACACGCCGTTTTTGAGCGTAACTTTAATTTTGGCCTTCATGTATCGCTCTTCACCAGTTTCGGTTTGCTGCGCTCTGGTTGTTCATTGGGCTGGATAATGCCCAAGCGCCGTGCCACTTCGTGATAGGCTTCAAGCAAGCCACCCAAATCTCTGCGGAATCTGTCTTTGTCCATTTTGTCATTGGTTTTGGTATCCCAGAGGCGGCAAGAATCGGGGCTGATTTCGTCAGCTAAAACCACACGCATCATTTCGTTTTCGAACAGGCGGCCGAATTCGATTTTGAAATCCACCAGTTTGATGCCGATGCCTAAGAACAATCCGGTCATGAAATCATTGATGCGGATGGCCATGTGCATCATGTCGTCAATTTCCATGGGCGTTGCCCAACCGAAAGACGTGATGTGTTCTTCGCTCACCATCGGGTCGCCGAGTTTATCATTCTTGTAATAAAATTCGATGATCGAGCGCGGCAGCACGTGTCCTTCTTCGAGGCCGAGTTTTTTGGCCAAAGAGCCAGCGGCGATATTGCGCACCACCACTTCCAGCGGAATAATTTCAACTTCGCGCACCAATTGCTCGCGCATATTCAGGCTGCGAATAAAATGCGTGGGAATGCCGATTTCGTTCAGGCGGCTGAACAAATATTCACTAATGCGCTGATTTAGCACACCTTTGCCGTCTATCACTGCTTTCTTTTCCGCGTTGAAGGCCGTGGCATCGTCCTTGAAATGGACAATGACGGTGCCTGGTTCTGGACCCTCATAGAGAATCTTGGCCTTACCTTCATATATGCGGGTTCGCCTGCTGTTCATGGAGAGAATCCTCATCGACGCCCTAACTTTTCAACCTGTTTAGCACGGCGGCCTCATTCCCCTAGAAGAACTTACCGCCGTTGTGGATAATGGTGCCCCTTTAGGCGCAATTGTTGCGGCGCACAATAATGAATATGGGGTGATGATGGTTGATTTGCGAGGCCTGCATGGCTATCTGAGTACAACTGATTTTGATTTGGAGAAACAGAAATGTCGACATTTGATAAGCGCGAGCAGGGTTTTGAGGGCAAGTTTGCTCATGATGAAGCAACATTGTTCAAGGTCACCGCGCGCCGCAACAAGCTTTTGGGTGCATGGGCTGCTGAAAAGCTGGGACTTTCTGGAGATGCTGCCACAGCATATGCCAAAGAAGTTGTGCTGGCTGATTTTGAAGAAGCCGGCGATGAAGATGTAATTCGCAAAGTCGTGAGTGATTTTGCAGCGGGCAAAGTGAATGTTTCAGACCAAGAAATTCGCGTTGCGTTGGTAAAATTAATGGCCACAGCAATTGAGCAGGTTAATGCGGGCTAATTCATGACTGGCTTGCGGGCGCGGCTTCACGACGGTAATCCATTCTTGTTTTCATGGTTGAGTATGTCTGGCGCACAAATGGCAGGGCAGATCGCCCGCCTTCCGCTGGATGGCGTGTGCCTTGATATGCAGCATGGCATGATGGGTTTTGGCGATGCAGTGCCGATGATTGCTGCCATTGCAGGGGTTGGCAAAACCGCAATTGTGCGGGTTTTATGGAATGATCCAGGTTTAGTTGGCCAAGTTCTTGACGCTGGAGCTGCAATCGTAATTGCACCGATGATCAACAGCGTTGCGCAAGCCCAAGCTTTGGTGAAATCAGCGAAATATCCGCCGATGGGTCAGCGCAGCTGGGGTGGCTACACCATGGTGCAGGTGGCTAATACAACGCCTGCTGAATATCTTAAAATGGCGAATTCCACTACGATGGTTTTTGCGATGATTGAAACACGCGAGGCGCTTGAGCTGGTTGAAGAGATTGCAGCAGTGCCAGGGCTTGATGGGTTATTCGTTGGGCCGAGTGATTTATCAATTGCGCTATCCAATGGTGCAGGAATTAACCGGACTGCTCCTGAAGTGTTGACGGCGATGGAAAAAGTGGCTGCTGCTTGTGCTAAAAACGGTTTGGTTGCGGGTGCATTTGCAGGCAACCCGGAAATTATGAAAGAATATATTTCACGCGGATTTAATTTTTTGGCGGCGGTGGTTGATGTAGATTTGCTGCGCCACGGCGCTGCAGTTGCACTCAAAGGTGTGAGGTGAATAAGCTCAATCCGGCCCATGCGGCAATTCTCGATCGTCTCATTGATATGGTGCATGCCGCTGGGCCAATTTCGGCGCAGACGGATAAATATTTCACCAACACAGCACGCATCGTGGAAGCTCATGGCGATCAGGTTGTAACATTTGCCGTGTTCATGCGCAGGCGCGTTGTTGCCGCGTTGGAGCCTGCTATCCGTTTGATCACGCGCTTTGTGCCAGATGCGAAAATTACGCGGTTTGTGGCAGAGGGCGAAGTTGTTCCTTCAGAGCATAAGCTGATGGAAGTAACCGGCAGCATGAAAAGGCTTTCGGAAATTGAAACGCTTTTGTTGCAAAAAGTTGGCTTTCCGTGTGTGAGCGCCAATAACGCTTATGAAATGTGCCGTGCAATTCCAACCGCTGGTTTTATGGATATGCACGCGCGCCATGGTTCTGGTGCAGAGATGAATATTCTGGCCGCCTATGGTGCCATGGTGGGCAGTCAAGCCGCTAAAAAATCTGATGCATCGGTTAAGGGTTTTATTGGTTCATCTCAGGATTTAACTGCGCCATTTTTTGGAACCGCGGACGGCATGGGAACAATGCCGCATGCCTTGGTTGGTTATGCGGGTGGCGATGTTCTGGCAGCGATGAAAATGTTTGCCGAGACTTTGCCAGAGGCAAAATCATTGATAGCGCTCGTGGATTACACCGGTGAGGAAATCAAGGATTCCCTTCGCTGTGCCAAGTGGTTTTACGATGAAGCCAAGATGGATAGGCACGGTAAAAGCTTTGGAGTTCGTCTCGATACCCATGGTGGGCGCTTTGCTGAAGGTTTGGATTACGAAAAATCCGTCGAAGTCGTTGGGCACTGGCTTGAAGTGCTTGGCGAATATAGCATTGTGGAAACAGTGCTTGGGGGCAGGGCTTTTCAAATGGACCCCGGAAATATTCTCGTCGATAAAGTGCGGCGCATTTTGTTCGGCAAAGGGGTTTCTGTGGCCTCGATTATCCATGCGCGTTTGGCTTTAGATGGTGCGGGATACAAGTCGGCAATGATTGTTGGGTCTTCCGGTTTTGATCCGCAAAAATGCGAGATTATGGCGGCTGCCAAGGCGCCGATTGATATGGTGGGTACCGGCAGTTTCTTGCCAGCAACATTAACCGAAACTTACGCGACTGCTGATATTATTGCCTATGATGGCGTGCCGCGGGTTAAGGTTGGCCGTGAGTTTTTGTTGTAAAAACAGGCGACTTGTCCCAAATCTAGTTTTCTGTAATCTAACATATCTCTGTTTAGCGGGGGCTAACTCAGTTGGAGGATTTTATGAAGAAAATATTTCTGGCGCTGATTAGCCTTTTATTGATCGTTGGGTTTATTGCAGAGGCAAGTTTCGCGAAATCTTCGCGTTCCCACTCTGCAAAGCACCGCGTAGTTCGCAAACCAGCGCCACCGCCAATTGTGGTCGCGCATATTGATATTTCGTCACAAACGATGTCGGTTCGAGTGGATGGTTTGCCAAGGAATTATTGGAAAGTTTCGACAGGAGGAAACGGGCATTATACGCCGCGCGGAACTTACCGGGTGCAACGCATGGCCAAAGTTTATTACTCTCGGAAGTATGACAATTCGCCGATGCCAAATTCAATATTTTTCTATGGCGGCTATGCCATTCACGGTACAAACCACATTAAAAAACTTGGCCGCCCGGTCTCGCACGGGTGCGTGCGTTTACACCCATCCAACGCAGCAGCGTTATATGCTATGGTGAAACGGCACGGTGCTTCACGCACGCGAATAACTTTGTCAAATTGATATGAGCCGAGTGGCGCTTATTACTGGCGGTGCCCAAGGCATTGGCGCTGCCACGGCAAAGCAGTTTTTGCAGGATGGATTTTCTGGCGTTGTGCTGCTGGACCGCAATGCTGAACGCTTGTCTGTTGAAGCAAAAGTGTTAAAAACATTGGGCCGGGTTGAAACCCTTGCCGCAGACCTGCGTGATGACGCAACACCAGCTAAGGCGGTTGCTTTAACGCTGGAAAAATTTGGCAAGATTGATGTTTTGGTGAATGCGGCGGGCAGCACCGCGCGTTGCGGTATTGATGATACGACACTTGAAAACTTTCACACATTGTTTGATGTGAACGTGAAAGCGCCATTGTTCCTGATGCAGGAGGCGGCCAAACACATGAAGGCGGCGGGCAAGGGCGTAATCATCAATGTGGCCTCAATGATTGCTTATGGCGGCCCCCCCAATTTGGCAACTTACAGTGCGTCAAAAGCTGCTTTAGTGGCTTTGACCAAACATGCCGCCAATACATTTAAGCGTGATGGAATTCGAGCGTTTTGCATTAATCTGGGTTGGGTGAACACTGAGGGTGAGCGCAATTTGCAAACTGGGTTTCATAAGTTGCCGGAAGATTGGCACGAAGCCATCGGCAAGCGTATGCCGGCGGGCCGTTTGATTGTGCCGGAAGATGTGGCAGGGCTAATGGCATATCTGGTTTCACCATCGGCAGCGATGATGAACGGTGCTGTGATTGACTATGAGCAAATGCCAGTTGGCGCGTTTGACGTGCATCCAGCTTTGGGGCCGGAGTAGTTATCCTAGTTCTAGCACCACAATTTCAGGCGGACTGCCAAAACGTACCGGTATAATGCTGCATCCCAAACCGCCAGACACCACAAGATGTCTGCCATCTTCCACAATATGCCCATATGCAAATCTGTTGCCATATTGTGATGGAACCACAAATGCTCTGCCAAATAATCTGATCTGGCCACCATGGGTGTGGCCACTCAAAGTGAGCGACACGCGCTCTGGAATTTCTGTGAAAAGATCTGGCTCATGGGCCAAGTGGATGATGGGGGCATCATCGGTTACTTGTGCCAGTGCTGCAGGCAAATCGGCGCGGCTTTCAAAACTGCGGAAGTTTCCTTTTCTTATGGCAACGATGGAACTGGTGCCTGAGAGCCAGAAAGGCAGGCCATCTTTTTTCAGTTGAACAGCGCGATTTTCCAATACTGGAATACCGGCATCTTCGAAAGCTTTCTGCGCAAGCGTGGGGCCATGACCGCGTTTTTGGGCAGTTAGATCTACCCACCAATCATGATTGCCGCAAATGGCGAAACTGCCAAGGGGTGAGCGCAATTGCTTGGCTGCATTGGCAACGTGCTGAACTGGAACAGTTCCGGTGCGGAACATGTGGCTCGCAATATAATCACCCATCAGCAAATGCACGTCCGGTGCCAATGCATTTGCTGTTTTGATAATGTTTTGCCAGCGGCCAAGGGGCATGTGGGGTTCAATCAAATGTGGATCGGCCAACATCACGACGCGCAATTTCAAGCCTGGTGTCCAGCGCGGTGGTGTGATTTTATAAGTTACTGTGCGCAATCTGAATCCGGGTTCGATGAGTGCGGCATAAGTGAACGTGCTGAAGCCTGCCAGTGAGAGGCCGCCCAACCATTGTAAAACCTTTCGGCGATTGATCATGACTTGGCCTTAGGGTGACGCTGTGGCAGAATCGCGGCCAGTTTGGGCTTCTGCCAAGCACCAATCGCGGAAGGCATTAACGATGGGTGCATCGGACGTATCAAGCCGAGTAATCAGATGATAGGAAAATGCACTGGGGGCCTTCAAGGAAAGTTCGAAAGGTTTTACCAATCGGCCAGATGCCAAATCATCAGCCACTAAATTTGAATCGCCCAATGCTACACCTTGACCATCGAGGGCTGCTTGAATGCCGAGAGAGGTTTGGCTGAAATGGAGGCCGCGCTTGTCATCGAAATCCAAAATGCCTGCAGCTTGCATCCACATGCGCCAGTTGGGCCACAGCGAACCTGCCTCCCAATCCAAGTGAATCAACGTGTGGCGCAATAAATCGCGTGGTGTGCGCAAAGGCTTTTCTTTGGTGATTAGCGCCGGATGGCACACGGGTGATAAACTATCTCGAAATAACAAATCCGATCGCAGGCCCGGATATCTGCCAGCGCCAAAGCGAATGGCCACGTCAATATCGTCACGATCAAAATCTACCAATGCGTTTGAAACGTCAATCCGAACGTCGGCACCAGGAACTGCGTTTAGAAACCCATCCAGACGCGGCACCAACCATTTAGCTGCCACCGAAGGTGTGGATGACACGCGGATTTGATTGCGGTTTTCCAAACGTTTAATGCGGTGCAAAGCACGGGTGAGAACTTCAATTGACTCGTGAGCCGCAGTGTAAAGTATTTCACCCTCGCGCGTCAGGCGCATGGAGCGGCTGGTGCGGATGAACAGTGTGATGCGAAGCTGCTCTTCAAGCTCCTTGATTTGATGGCTTATGGCTGCAGGCGTTACCCGCATTTCGTCCGCTGCCTTGGTAAAGCTTAAATGGTTTGCAGCGGCATCAAATGCGCGCAACGAGCGAAGCCCGGGGAAGTGCTCAATCATGTCGATTCCGTGACGATCTTCAAATTAAACTTGATGATCGTATGAGGATTAGTCGTTTTACACGGGTGTTGCAACAGCATATATATCGATCATCAACAAAAGTTAATGAAAGTTAAAAATTATGAGCCGCGCAATCACCCTTGCCATTGCCCAGATTGAAGCCCGCACAGCGGCGTTGTTGGGTTTTGAGCGTTTGCGCAAAGCAGTGGCGCGTGCCACCAAAGTGGATGCTGTTGCAGCTCAAATTTATTCAGATAATCAAGCCATTCGCAGTTCTTCGCGTGGCTGGATGGTTTAAGTCGCCCAATCACTCCCCGTGCTCACCTTGATCGCCCGCTAAAGCTAGCGGGCGATGTTTTATTTGCCCTTCCACACAGGCTGGCGTTTTTCGGCAAAGGCCTTGGCGCCTTCGAGTTGATCTGCGCTTGAATAGAGTTTGTCGACGCTTGGCAACTTGCGCTTAGTGACCATATTGAACGCATCATGCACTGGCAGATGAGCAGTTTCGCGATCGATTTCCTTTATGCACGCAAACACCAATGGTGGGCCATCAGCCAATTGATCGGCCAAGGCGCGTGCGCGGGCCATTAGCGTCTCGGCTGGCACCACTTCATTGATCAGGCCCCAATGCTTGGCTTCAGTTGTGTCCATCACGCGGCCGGTGAAGAGAAGCTCCATGGCCACATGATAAGGTATGCGGCGGGGTAGTTTTATCGTCGCAGCATCGGCCACTGTTCCAGAGCGAATTTCAGGCAGTGAGAAAGTTGCGTGGGCGGCTGCGATAATGATGTCGCATGAAATCATGATTTCAAAACCGCCTCCGAAGGCCAGGCCGTTCACGGCGCAGATCACCGGCTTGTTGAGGCCTGGTAATTCTTGCAAGCCACCAAAGCCACCCACGCCATAATCTGAGTCCGGCGCTTCGCCTGAAGCTGCCGCTTTTAAATCCCAGCCGGGGCAGAAGAATTTTTCGCCGGTGCTGGTGAGAATGGCCACGCGCAACTCGGGATCATCACGAAAGCTGGCGAAGATATCGCCCATGATGCGCGAGGTTGCTGCATCAATAGCATTGGCTTTGGGGCGGTCGATGGTGACTTCGAGAACGGGGCCACGGCGTGTCATGTGGATGGGACTTGTCATGGATTTAAAACTTCTTTGTGCTGCCGGCCATTTTAAGTATGGCATTGGCTGTGTGGCGTTTATCTAGATTTTTTGGCACGATTATAGCTTGCCGACCTGGTCGCCGCCATTTTTCATGGGAACCCTTAGCTTGCTCCGAATAGGCGTATCCGAGTCTTTTCAGCTCTTTGACCAATTCTCTGTAGAAACCGTCAGCCATTATGCGGCGTGGCGCGTGAGGCTTGGCCTTTGCCACAGAATGATAGGCACAGTCGTCTTGATCATTTCTTCGGGAACTTGTCCATGCTGCCAATGATTCTCGAGCACCAAGTCACCGGCAAACTCACTGATGACATCTTCAAACTCATTCAAGTCTTTGGCATTGATAAAAAGTCCATCAATATCGGTTTCCGAGTACCATATCTTGGCCTCATCATCCCAAAGAGCACGGACGAAAAAAGTTCGCTTCATTGATCGGTCCATAGGAAAACTCCATTTTCAAACAAAATAACCATTTATCTAAACTTAATCAATGCATCAGCTGCGATAGCACCTTGGGGCAGGACCATGAGCGGGTTGATATCGAGTGCTTCGATGTCAT
>JANOUE010000123.1:0-1598 GCA_031416755.1 Hyphomicrobiales bacterium | reverse complement strand
CACTCAACCCCAGCCCGCGCCAATTCCAAAGCGGCCGACAAACCACCATAACCGGACCCAACAATCACCACTTGCACCTTACGCGGAAGATCAGTTTCCGCCAATGTCTGCGGCGCATAGGCCTCCCACCAATAGGGTACTGTCTTGAACTCTTTATGAAAAATGTCCTGCATGTTGCGCGCGCTCGTCAATTAAACAAGTTAAACTTGCCCTCTCGACCAATCAATCTCAATAGATTAGTTTGCGCTCTCAATTTTTGGGAATGACTGGCGTGAAACTTACAACAAGCCTCCTGCGTGCTGCCCTCGTTATTTCCGCACTCACTGCATCTTCAGTTTCGGCATTGGCGCTGAAAGTTGATATCGTCATCAACAAAGCAGCTCAGAAAATGACGGTGACCATTGATGGTGAAAAAGAGTATGTCTGGCTTGTCTCAACGGGCGGCCAAGGCTATGAGACGCCCTCAGGCACTTTCCGTCCATTTCGTTTTGAAAAAGAGCATTTTTCAAAAGAATGGGATGATGCGCCCATGCCATATTCCATGTTTTTCACAGGTCGCGGCCATGCTATCCACGGCAGCTATCACACCAAACGTCTCGGCACGCGGGCTTCGCATGGTTGCGTGCGCCTAGCGCCAGGCAATGCGGCATTACTTTTTAATTTGGTCACCAAAGCTGGCAGCAAAAATACGACCATTACTGTCACAGGCGGTTTTTTTGACACAGGAACCCAAACGGCAAGCTTTAGCAGCAAACCCCGCACACCATATGTGTGGCCTTGGGACAGAAAAAAACCAAAGCCGATTGTAAAAATCAAATTCAAAAAGAAAATTGTGAAGAAGAAAGCTGTAATTTTTGGCGGCCAGCAAAGCTGATTATTGGGCTCAATATCCAATCCTTGACAAATCGAGAGGCTCATGGCCTTTAGCGCTCAAATTCAAGGATTTGAGCAATGACCCCCGGCCTCCAAAGTAAGCCCTATCGTAGCCACACTTGCGGCCAACTCCGTGCTGAACACGCGAGTGCTACCACCCGTATTTCGGGCTGGGTGCACCGTGTGCGCGATCATGGCGGCGTGTTGTTCTTGGATGTGCGTGATCATTATGGCTTGACCCAAGTGGTGGCAGACCCAGCATCGCCAGCATTTAAAGTGGCGGAAACTCTGCGCTCAGAATGGGTGGTGCGCATTGATGGTGAAGTGCGTGACCGTTTAGCAGGCACTGAAAACAATGATATGCCAACGGGCCTCATCGAAGTTTATGCCACCGAAATTGAAGTGTTGAGCCAAGCCGCTGAATTGCCACTGCCGGTGTTTGGTGACGTCGAATATCCTGAAGACATTCGCTTGAAATATCGCTTCCTCGATTTGCGCAGGGACCGCATTCACGGAAACATTATGAAGCGCGGAGCAATTATTTCGAGCTTGCGCCGCCGCATGGTGGACCAAGGTTTCTTCGAATTTCAAACGCCCATTCTTACGGCATCATCACCCGAAGGTGCTCGTGATTATCTGGTGCCGTCGCGCGTTCATCCGGGCAAATTTTATGCCCTGCCGCAAGCCCCGCAGCAATTCAAACAACTGTTGATGATGTCTGGCTT
>JANOUE010000122.1:0-4108 GCA_031416755.1 Hyphomicrobiales bacterium | reverse complement strand
CTGGTTTATTGCCGATTGCCTTGGGTGAAGCCACCAAAACTGTGCAATGGGCCATGGATGGGCGAAAAACTTATCGCTTTCGCATTAAATGGGGTGCTGAAACTGAAACAGATGATCTCGAAGGGGCAATTACTGCGCAGTCCGAACAAAGACCTTTGTTATTTAGTATAGAATCGATACTAAAACAGTTTTTGGGCGAAATATCCCAAGTCCCACCGATTTACTCGGCGCTCAAGATTGATGGCGCGCGCGCTTATGATCTCGCCCGTGCTGGTGAAAAACCCGAAATGACGCCGCGTCTGGTGATGATTGAAGAGTTGCGCCTGCTCGATGCTTCAAATCCTGAGTTTGCCGATTTTGAAACCGTGTGTGGTAAGGGCACTTATATTCGCGCTTTAGCGCGCGATATTGGTCGGGCTTTGGGCTGCCTTGGCCACCTCACCCGGTTGCGGCGCACCCAAGTGGGGCCTTTTTCTGAAAAATATATGATTTCACTGGAAATGTTAGAGGAACTCAGCCATAGACCCGACGGCGTGGATGCTCTTAACGGGGCATTGCGTTCTATTGTGACCGTGCTGGACGGCATCCCGGCATTGGCCGTAATGGATCAGGACGCTGCAAAATTGCGGCAAGGCCAATCGGTTTTGCTACGCGGGGCGAATGCCCCGATCAATTGCGACGCAGTTCTGGTGAACCATGGTGGCAGGCCCCTCGGGATCTGCGAAATATCTCAAGGTTCATTGAAGACCAAACGTTTGTTCAACCTTTAGTGATGTCCGGAGAATAGAAATGACTATGACTGCAGAGGGCAAAGTTGCTCTCGTTAAACAATATGCTGTTAAAGCTGGCGACACTGGCTCACCTGAAGTTCAGGTGGCAATTCTCACCACCCGCATTATTTACCTGACCGAACATTTCAAGACCCACAAAAAGGATAATCATTCCCGCCGTGGTCTTTTGAAGATGGTGGCCGCGCGCCGCAGTTTGCTCGATTATTTGAAGAGCAAAGACGAAGCGCGTTATCAAGCGCTGATCAAGCGTTTGGAAATCCGCCGTTAAAGCAATTCTTACCGACAGGCCCTCATCTAGACATTTTTAAGAAAAAATGTTTAGGCCTTCGGCCACCTTCCCCCAATGGGGGAAGGGTAGTATTCTCGCCCTTCCCCCATTGGGGGAAGGTGCCCGAAGGGCGGATGAGGGCCTTTGTCGCAAATACATATGAGTAAAGTGGATCACCGAGTTGCCACTTTGCGTCCCCCAAAATTGATCACAGCAATAGGGCTGGGGTCACTTGTCCAAAGGGGATTCCGTCCAGAGGTTGGTGAGCAAAGTGGCGGAAAAGGACATTAAGGAAAAGATGAATGTTTAAAATTGACGTTGAAGAAATCCAATGGGCAGGCCGCACCCTTCGTATCGAAACTGGCCGCATTGCTCGCCAAGCTGACGCAGCAATTCTGGTCACCTACGGCGAAACCACTGTGCTCGGCACCGCTGTTGCCGCCCGTTCGGAAAAGCCTGGAATTGACTTTTTTCCGCTCACGGTAAATTACCAAGAAAAGACTTATGCTGCTGGCAAGATTCCTGGTGGATATTTTAAGCGCGAAGGTCGCCCATCAGAAAAAGAAACTTTGGTTTCACGCCTGATTGATCGCCCCATCCGCCCATTGTTTCCTGAAGGCTTTCGCGTTGAAACACAAGTTGTGGCAACGGTGCTTTCTTATGACTTGGAAAATGACAGTGACATGGTGGCCATGGTGGCGTGCTCGGCTGCCCTCACACTCTCGGGCATTCCCTTCATGGGCCCGGTTGGTGCTGCTCGTGTTGGTGTGATTGATGGCGAATTTGTTTTGAACCCAACTCAAGAACAGATGAAAACATCTGATCTTGATCTGGTGGTTGCTGGCACATCTGATGCTGTTCTCATGGTTGAATCAGAAGCCAAGGAACTCTCGGAAGAGAAAATGCTTGCCGCTGTGATGTTCGGCCATGCTGGCTTCCAACCTGTTATCGACGCTATCATCCGTTTGGCTGAACGTTCATCGCGTGCGGCCCGTGACTTCACACCGCCTGATGAAGAAAAACTCTTCAAGGCTGTGAAGAAGGCTGGCGAAAAAGGCGTTCGTGCGGCTTATGCGATTGTCAAAAAAGAAGATCGCCAAGACGCTGTTGCCAAAGTGAAAGAAAAGATTTTGGCTTCACTGGTTGATGCTGAAGATCCTAAAGCGCCAACAGCACAAAAAGTAGCTGATGCGTTCAAACATCTTGAAAAAGATGTGGTGCGTAATTCGATTTTGGATACCGGTCTTCGCATTGATGGCCGCGATACAAAAACTGTTCGCGCCATTGTTGCTGAAGCTTCAGTTCTGCCACGCACCCATGGTTCAGCATTGTTCACCCGTGGCGAAACGCAAGCGCTCGTTGTGACCACTTTGGGCACTGGTGAAGATGAACAATATGTTGACTCACTCGATGGCATGTTCAAAGCCAAGTTCATGCTGCATTATAACTTCCCTCCCTACTCGGTTGGTGAAGTGGGCCGCATGGGGGCCACTGGTCGGCGCGAAATCGGCCACGGCAAATTGGCTTGGCGCGCCATTCATCCGATGTTGCCTTCGGCTGATGAGTTCCCTTACACCATGCGGGTTGTATCTGAGATCACTGAATCTAACGGTTCATCATCGATGGCATCTGTATGCGGCGCATCGCTGGCATTGATGGATGCTGGTGTGCCTTTGAAATCGCCAGTGGCTGGTATTGCCATGGGTCTGATCAAGGAAGGCGAACGCTTTGCGGTTCTGTCTGATATTCTGGGTGATGAAGATCATTTGGGCGATATGGACTTTAAGGTGGCTGGCACGGCCAATGGCGTGACCGCTTTGCAAATGGACATTAAGATCACCGGTATTACCGAAGAGATCATGAAGGTTGCATTGTGGCAGGCCAAGGATGGCCGTTTGCATATTCTCGACAAGATGGCCGAAGCTTTGGAAAAAGCGCGGCCCGGTCTTGGCGAACATGCCCCACGTATTGAAACCTTTAAAATTCCAACCGACAAGATCCGTGAAGTGATCGGAACTGGCGGCAAGGTTATCCGCGAAATCGTGGAAAAAACTGGCGCCAAGATCGACATTCAAGATGATGGCACAATTAAAGTGGCATCCTCTTCAGGCGAAGCCATTGCTGCTGCTGTAAAGTGGATCAAGTCGATCACGTCAGAAGCTGAAGTTGGAGCTATCTATGATGGCAAGGTTGTGAAGGTTGTCGATTTCGGCGCGTTCATCAACTTCTTCGGTGCGAAAGATGGCCTCGTTCATGTTTCAGAATTGGCTGCTCAACGCGTCAACAAAGTGTCTGACGTTGTGAAAGAAGGTGATGCTGTGAAAGTGAAGCTGCTAGGCTTTGACAATCGTGGCAAGGTGCGCCTTTCGATGAAGCAAGTTGATCAAGCCACAGGCGAAGATTTGAGTTCTAAGCAGGCGGCTGATGCTCCGGCTGCGGAAGAAGCTCAAGGCGAATAATACTCCGTTCACGGATGACTTTAAGGCGCTGAAGCAATTCAGCGCCTTTTTTCAAGGATGCGGCGTGATGGCGATGATCGTGATCACGTCTTTGCCGGGGCCGTAGTGCCAGAAGATGCGGTATGCTCCGGGTGTGTTGTTTTCAGCGTAGGCTTCGAAGACTTCCTCACCATTCTCGCCATGCATGGTAGAATACTTGTGCGTGTTTAATCCTAGATAGCGTGGATTTGTTTGTAACTTTCCCAAAGCAGACCTTACGGCTTTGAGCCGCTTCACAAACGCTGGATTTGCCTCAAGTGTTCCAAGGTCGTCGCGACCACGCGCGGCAAAACCAATGCGAAATGGCATACCTTTCACTCTTCATCATTGGCATATTGGGTGAAGTCTCCAAGATCAAAGATTCGCCCCGCTGCCGAATCTTTCAGCCCTTGCCTCACTGCTTCGAGGGCCTGAGGATTGTTATAAAGCCACTGCTCCCTGAGCGGGATTTCTGCAAAAGGCTCCAACACCACGCGCCCACTTTCCTCTTTGTGAACACGAAAACTCGAAACACCTTTAGCAAATGCGCCAAGGGCGATGCGGCCTTTGGC
>JANOUE010000121.1:0-23442 GCA_031416755.1 Hyphomicrobiales bacterium | reverse complement strand
CAAGGCGAAGGGCGCCGAGGCGTTGAACAGGTTAGGGTCACCAGAACAAAAGGCCCCCACAGCCCAGCGGGCAGCTCCCCCAGCGAGCTGGGGGAGCGTATAGAATTAGCAGTGGTATTTAGTCTTCACGCTCCCCCAACTTGTTGGGGGAGCTGTCCGAAGGACTGAGGGGGAGCTTTCGCGTGAAAAGGCTTAGGCGCGAATCGAGAACCTTCAGAATACCATCAAGAGAGTCGCCAAGGTTTTGATATACATCTATGTTGTCAATGCGATGCACATGGAAACCTAACTCTTCTAGATATTTTGTGCGACGCAAATCATATTTCACTTCGTCATCTGAGCCGTGCGTCGCACCATCTACTTCAATGATATAAGCTTTTTCGCGACATAAAAAATCGACGATGTAGTTTCCAATCTGCGCTTGCCTCACAAACCGATGACCACCTAAGCTACGTTTGCGCAAGACGCCCCAAAGTTTAATCTCAGCAGGCGTTTGGTTTTTACGCAATCGGACTGCCCGGTGGTGATTGTCTTTCATAGCTTTAATTGTTTATCGGGTGGTCAGGACAATTTTCAAGGTTTATTTACACTAGGATCGCCAGCAGATGTTCCTGAGCCAGTTGCCGGAGCAGCGTTGGAGCTATCATTGCTCTTTGGTTTCATTGCCGCCAGTTTTCAAAAATTGGCTAGCACCAGCCAAAACGGCATTGTCTAAGGCTGTCTGTAATTCTCCTCGTGCAGCGTTAACTCCTAACAGATTATATTTAACTGCGGCCCAAGCGCATTAAGAAATAGGCACCAAGAATGCGCGCCGCTCGACGTTGGCTGGGGGCAGGTGGTTCTTTGGCATAATGCTTTAAGACCTTTTCAAACACTTCCCCAAGCGTGCCGATGCTGGTCAATGTTGACAACACAGCGAGCGAGGGGCGCGTCAAAAAATAAGCTTTCTGGCCGTCTTGCTGGCGCAACAGGCCCTCAAGGCGCATCCAATCTTCAGTGCGGCCAACTAGGCGTCCGGCGTCGCCATCATCCATGCCATGGGTTACACGCAGCATGGTCACACGGTCCATCAGCGGCGAGCCTATGGGCGTTTTGCCATAGAGATTGGCTAATATTAATACCAGAAATTCAAAAAACTTCTCGCGCATTCCAGCGCCAGTATCGGGCTCCCCGGCATCACTTGGTGTCGCTTCCAATGATGCGATGCAAGTGGCGATTATGCTTTCAAGATCAGTAGATGGTGTGGACATGAATGGCTCTCCAAACTCCACTTAAGCAAATGAGTTTTAAGAAAATCGTAAGGCCCCAAAGAAAGTTCAAAACATAGATTGGAATTATTGCTGAGAACCTTTTTTAGTTTTTTTCTTTACCCGCAAAACATGCTCATGGTCTTTGTCGTAGAGGGCAGAGTTGCGGAAGTTGGTGTGGCCAAATACGGGGCCTACCAACACCAGTGCAGTTCGGGTGATTTTGGCTGTTTTCACTTTTTTTGCGATGGTTGAAAGAGTGCCGTGGATGAATAGTTCATCAGGCCAGGTGACGCGGTAGGCTACCACCACTGGGCAGTCAGCACCATAATGCGGGGTGAGGGCACGCTCAATGTAGCCTAGGTTTCGGATGGAGAGGTGGATGGCTAATGTGGCTTTGCTTGCTCCCAGTTTTTCCAATTCCTCGCCTTGCGGCATTGCGGATGCTTTCATCGTGGTGCGGGTGATGATTACTGTCTGCGCGATTTCAGGCAAAGTGAATTCTGTTTTGAGCGCTGCGGCGGCGGCGGCAAAGGCAGGAACGCCGGGGCAAACGTCATAAGGGATTTGAAGCGTGTCGAGCCTTCGCATTTGTTCGGCAATTGCTCCGTATACGGAAGGATCTCCGGAATGTACGCGCGCCACGTTCTGGCCTTTGTCGTGGGCAGACTTCATTTCGTCGATGATTTGATCAAGATGCAAGGGGGCAGTGTCAATGATACGGGCATTTTCAGGTGCGGATTTCACAAGCTCTTCTGGAACGAGGGAACCTGCATATAAACATACTGGGCAGGATTGAATGAGTTTCAACCCGCGAAGTGTTATGAGGTCTGATGCGCCGGGACCAGCGCCGATAAAGTGAACAGTCATTTTAAATCCATTTTCTTTGCGTAGCCGCGCGGGGTGTAGGCATAGGTTTTGCCATCGCCGCGGATAAATGATTTTGATTGCGACGAGCCAACCATGACGAGGGTGAGCATATCCACTTCATCAGGATTGAAATCTGCGAAGTTTACAATTTTGGTTTTCTCTTCAGGGCGGCCTAGGTTGCAGGCTATCACCACAGGAGTGTTGGGTGGTCGATGATTTTTCAAAATTGCAAAGGCGCGCTCAAGTTGGTCACGGCGCTTGAGACTGCGTGGATTGTAAAATGAAATTACAAAATCGCCTTCGGCGGCAGCCTTAATGCGTCTCTCGATTGTGGCCCAAGGTGTAAGCAAATCAGATAGTGAGATGCAGCAAAAATCATGGCCGATCAAGGCACCGGCTTTGGCGGAGGCGGCTTGGAAAGCAGAAATTCCGGGGTGAACTTCAACGGCAATGCGACAGGGTTCAAGATCGATGATTTCATAAACCAGCGCCGCCATCGCATAAATCGCGGCGTCGCCAGAGCAGACGAGGGCGACACGTTTGCCTTGTTTTGCTAACTCGATTGCTTTGCGGCATCGCACTTGCTCGTCGCCGAGGGGGAAGTCGTGGCGGGTTTGACCGGAACGGAGATGTTCCACCAAATCGAGATAGAGTGTGTATCCAACCCACTCAGAGGCAAACCAAAGTTCGAAATCAACATTGGGTGTGAGTGTGCCAGCAGAGCCTGGGCCTATGCCTAAAACTGAGATGTGACCACGACTTTCACCCTGATGGTTTGCGAAAACGTCGATATCGACGGCTTGAGCAATCGCTATTGTGGCCCGTTTACTCTTAACCTTTGGGACAATTAGCATTCCACTTTCTCCAACCATCGCAAGGGCAGCAGCCTCGGCAACGCTTGGCGTTCCGACTTCTGTTTCTACAACAGCTGAACGGATAGTGACCCGATGTGACTGCGCTTTCAATTGCTCGGCGGTGAAAAAACAAACGTTAGTAAATTGATTTATTGCAGGCTCATCTTCTTTGAGATTGATTGATGCGTATTGATAAATTGAGCGATCGGCAAGGTTATGTGCAGCCAAGGTTTCGTCGAGGAGCTGCTTCACTTCGATGGGATCAGTTCCACGCTCGCAACCGATTCCAACTGCAAGTGTGAATGGATGATAGACAAGATGGCGGGGTCCGCCTTGTTTGTTGTAAATGGTGACTTCTTGAATAATCTCTTCGCCACGAAGCTTAGCCGCAACAGCCGTTTTATAGTCTTCTTGATTTGATAGAGATGCGCCATGTGGATTGTCTAATAAATCACCAAACCTAACATCGCTGGCGGTGGTGATGGCAGCATTGCCATTGGTAAGTGCTGCAATCTTGTTGGCTAAATCATTGGCCCCATGATGGCCGCCAAGCAAAGGCACAACGGATGAACCATCTTCAGCAACTGCCACTACAGCGGGCTCATCGCGCTTATTTTTGAGGCGCTCTGCCACGGCGCGAATGAGAATGCCAGAAGCGCAAACGCCAATAATGGCGTGGCCCAACTGAAAGGCGCGCGAGATTGTGTGTGTTGCTTTTTCATAATTCACATCACAACCATCTAACCCTTCTGGCCCATGAATTTGGCCGCCGAGTGCGGTCTTTATCTTTTGTGCCAGTGGTAATGCCGATGGTCCAAGGATGAAAATTGCTGTTTGCTTTAGCGCCATGTTAGGTCCGCACAATGATGGTGGTGAAATAGGGCAGGGTTTCGGTTTTGATTTCGGCCACGGGAGTGATGATTTGATTTTCATGGGTGGCGTTTTCGATGGCGGTGGCTTTTGACAGGAGGCCGAGTTCAGACAAAATCAGTTTCACTTTTCCAAAATGCCTGCCTACTTTGATTATCGCTACGGCTTGACTGGTAGCCAGTTCGAAATGCAGCCGATCCTCAGGAAGTGTGGCTGGCAGAATTTTCAGCATGTCGTTCCGAGAGACCAAAGGTTGGCCGATAGCCGCGGCGGCAGCCGTTATGGAGGTGACACCGGGCACAACAATGGTTTGATATTTTTCTGACAAGCGTTCAAAAATATACATGAAGCTGCCGTAGAAAAATGGGTCACCTTCGCAGAGCATGACAACATCTTGGCCTTGTTGGAGTTGAGCGGCAATCTCTGCTGCACCCTTATCATAGGCTGCCTCGCCGGGCGCTCGCTCTACTCGCATGGGCATGTCGATGGCGATTTCTTTTGTGCCTTCGGCTATGAAGGGTTTGGCAATATCGCGCGCCGTTGAATCTTTGCCATTGGCGCAGAGATAGGCAATGACAGTTGCAGTTGAAATCAAGCGCCAGGCTTTCACTGTCATCAGTTCAGGATCGCCGGGGCCAACGCCCACGCCATAAAGTTTTCCGGCTACCATGGTTTTTGCACGCGCCATTGTGTGACGGCCATGCGTGGCTTCAAGGCGCGGTATGGGCCCACTGATGTTAGATTTGAAATTTCTATTTTGACTAAATCGCCGCCGTGTTTTTCCTGCAAATCATATAAGTGCATCTCGCCTTCTAAGGTTACGACATTGGCCACCAGCCGCCCACCGGCTTTGAGTTTGCTCCATGCGCTATCAAACACGCCGTCATTGCCCACGCCGCCGCCGATGAAGACTGCGTGCGGAGCGGCAGCGCCTTCCAAGGCTTCGGGAGCTTTGCCGGAAATAATTTTCAATCGTGGCGTGCCCAGAGCATCGGCATTTTGGGAGATCATGGCGAGGCGTTCGGCATTGTGTTCAAAGGCAATTGCTTCGCAGCCGCGTGTGGAGCGCATCCATTCAATGGCGATAGAGCCGCAGCCTGCACCGATATCCCAGAGCAGTTGATCTGGAGCTGGGGCGAGGCTTGCTAGAGTTGCAGCGCGAACTTCACGTTTGGTCAGTTGACCGTCATGAATGAAGGCATCGTCAGGCAGACCAGCTAAACGCGAATAGACTTTTGCGTCTGGGGAGGCGATGCAATGAATAGCGACGGTGTTGAGTGCGGAATAATCCGTGGACGGAATATATTTTGAGACCCGCTCGTTTTCGCCACCAAGATTTTCTAAAACAGTTACTTGGCTTTGACCAAAGCCCCGCGCTTCTAAGCGCCGGACTATTTCCGGAATCGTTGAGGCATCAGCGGTGAGCACAATGAGTTTTGCACCGGGTTGGATAAAGCTCTCTAGATTTGCAGCGGCACGGCCATGCAAGCTGAGTGTGTCGCAATCTGGCAAGCTCCAGCCCATGCGGCTTGCCGCGAGGGAAAACGCAGAAATATGCGGGATCACGGTCATCTCTTCGAAGGGGATGAATTCCAGTAATTTGCGAAACACACCATAATTCAGCGGATCACCAGTGGCAAGGATGACGGTGTTGCGGCCTGCGAGAGGCTTGATGTGTTCGATCACGGCGGAAAACGGCTGCGGCCATTCGTGGCGTTCGGCTTTTATATTGGGCAGAAGTTTGAGCAGGCGACTTGAACCAACGATAAGTTCAGTTGTTTTGAGCACAAGGCGGGCGCGATTGGAAAGACCCTCCCAGCCATCTTCTCCCATGCCGATAATTGTGAGCCATTTTGTCATTGTGAATTGCTCGTCAATGCATTGACCACCGATGACGCCATGGCGCTTCCGCCTTTGCGGCCTTTGATCGTGGCATAGGGAATCCCGCGGTTGTTGGCGATCAATTCTGCTTTGCTTTCTGCGGCACCAACAAAACCAACTGGCATGCCAACAATGCAGGCAGGCCTTGCTGATCCGGCATCAATCATTTCCAACAAAGCGAAGAGAGCGGTTGGCGCATTGCCGATGACCGCGATTGCGCCTTCGAGATTTTCTTTCCACAATTGGGTTGCGGCGGCGGTTCGCGTTATAGATTGTGCCATGCCAATTTCGCGTGCGCGCGGATCGTTCAGTGTACAGATGATTTCCACACCATGCGGCAATTGCCGCGCGATGATGCCATGGCGGACCATTTCGACATCGACCAGAATAGCATGTTGGTTTGCCAAAGCTTTGCGCGCGGCTGATGCGAAAGTTTCGGTGATTGCCAGTTCCGAAGCAATTTCCGGCATGCCGCAAGAATGAATGATCCGCACGGCGATATCATGGGCATCCTTGGGGATGGAAGATAAATTTACTTCGCTCCGAATGATTTCGAAGGAGCGCGCGTAGATGGCCGCGGGGTCTTTGATATAATTCATTTCTTTTCCATGCTTTTCGGGCCAAGCGGATGGTTTGCGTGGGGATAGATGGCATGGGTGTGGCCGTCGCCATGGGAATGGCCGTCGCCATGGGAATGATTTTGATCATGGTGGTGGTTCACAATTTTGAAAGGGCCACCTGACTTATCATTAATGCCTTCAACATGGTGGTGGTGGCTTTCTTGCACGGCACCCACGTCAGCCTCGAAGCCCAATACTGCTGTGCGATATTTACACATCTGGCAATTCATGGCGATGTCGCCTGTAATAATTTGTTCAATGCGTTCAACAAACGTATCGATCACTTGGGGGTGGTCGTTTAAGTATCCGGCTTTGACGAAAGTGATTTCTGGGTGGCGAGCAGCCACAGCATCCGTTGCGTCATAAATGCGGTCCACCAGAATTCCAGTGAAAAGGAAATAAGGAAAAACAATAATGCGTTTATAGCCAAGTTTTGCGGCATGCTCTAAGCCGGGGTCAACCAGTGGAAAGGTGACGCCGGAATAACAAGTTTCAGCCCAGCCAAAGCCAAAGCCTTCCCACAAAATGCGCGTGACTTTCGACACGTTGGAATTGGCATCAGGATCAGATGCGCCGCGCCCCACCACCACCAACATAGTTTCATGCAAGCCCACATCGTCGCCAGCCTTATCGAGCGCTGCTTGAATGCGGTCACCAGCGGCGCGCATCATTTTGGGGTCAATGCCCAGTTCTTTGCCATATTCAATTTTGAGATTATTGGCGGCGGCATAGGTGTTGAGCACAGATGGAATATCATTCTTGGCGTGGCCTGCGGCAAAGAGCATGCCGGGCACAGCGAGAACACGGGTGACATTTTCAGCCTTCAACGCATCCAAGCCAGTGCGGATGATGGGCGTGGCAAATTCGAGATAGCCAAATTCAACCGGGTATTGTGGCAGGCGCTTTTTGAGATGCTGCGCCAGCACCGCAAATTCTTTCACAGCGCCTTCATCACGGCTGCCATGGCCGCAGAGCATTACACCGAGTTTTTCAGACATAGTTTGCGCCTTCCATAGTGCAGCGTTGCCGAAATCGGCATTGGAAGGCAGCTCCGTCTTGGCCCCCAATTGGGTCAGCCGCACCGGAATGGCTTTCAGTCCCGTCATGGGAACGCTGCTAGAGTGTCTGGTTTAGGGGAATGGCGCTGGAGGGGCAAGGATGAAAGCGGCAGAGTTTGGTTCGCTTTTGCTAATTCTGCTGATAAATGTTATGGTATTTCTATGAGACAGAATTTCAAAATTGCAGCAATTTGGGATCCCGTGGCGAATGTATTCACTTCGACTTCGAATATACCTGGATTGGTCGTGGAAGCGGATACGTTTGAAGAGTTCGTTTCCTTGGTCGAAGCTTTGGCCCCTGAAATGTTAGAAGCCAATATGCCAAGTGCGAAACGGCCCTTTTTGTTCGACATTGAATTGCATCGCACACTGGCAGTTGCCTGATCGTGCCAAAAGATTTCTACCGTGATTTAACGAAGATTTTGATTGATGCGGGTTTTATGCAAGCCGAAGGCGGCAAAGGGAGCCATGAAAAATGGCAGAACCTTGAAACTGGGAAAGTCGTAACTGTGCCGCGTTCAAAGAGCCGCCATACTGCGAATGAAGTTTTGAAACAGGCAGGGTTGCCGAAAGCATTTTGACTAAAACTCAATCCCCGCCTGCGCCTTAACACCACTGCGGAACGGGTGCTTGATCTGTTCCATCTCGGTTACCAAATCGGCTAACTCAATCACTTCATCTCTCGCGTTGCGGCCCGTGATGATGATGTGTTTATCCATAGGACGCGATTTCAAAACGTCCAGCACTTCTTCAAGTGGAAGATAATCATAGCGCAACACGATGTTGAGTTCGTCGAGCATCACCAATTTATAACTCGGATCGGCGATCATGCGTTTGGCTTCTTCCCAGCCTGCTCTGGCGTGAGCAATGTCTCGGTCGCGGTCTTGAGTTTCCCAAGTGAAGCCTTCACCCATGGCTTTGATGGTGACTAATTCTGGGAATTTCTCCAGCACGGTGCGCTCGCCTGTGCCCCATGCACCCTTTACGAATTGGATAATACCGGACCTAAGCCCGTGGCCGACATGACGGAACACCATGCCGAAGGCCGCCGTGGACTTGCCTTTGCCTTTGCCAGTGTGGACGATAAGAAGCCCGCGCTCAATAGTTTTGCCCGCCATGATTTTATCGCGGGCGGCTTTTTTCTTGGCCATTTTTTCGTTGTGGCGAGCGGAGTCTTCGGTCATTTTTGTAAGTCCTTCAAAATATCATAGGCGGAGTTGAGGCGCGGTTGCCAGAGGTTCCGTGCGATTGCCTCGTCAAATCTAGCGGCAATTTCTTTGAGAGCTGCTGGGTTATTTTCGGCGATGAAGGTGCGGGTTTCGTCGTCGGCTACATAAGCATCATAGGCTAAATCGAAGTGATGGGTTTTGACTGCACCCGTGGTGGCGGCGAATGCAAACATATAATCCACCGTGGCTGCGATTTCGAATGCGCCTTTGTAGCCGTGGCGCTTTACACCGTTGATCCATTTTGGGTTGACTACGCGGGCGCGCATCACGCGGCTGATTTCTTCTTCTAACGTGCGGATGACTGGGCGCTCTGGTCTTGAGTGATCATTGTGATAGGTCTTAGGCTTCACGCCAGAATGGGTTTCCACCGCAGCGCTCATGCCGCCTTCAAATTGATAGTAATCATCGGAGTCAAGTAAATCATGTTCGCGATTATCCTGATTGTGGATGACAGCTTCAATGCCAGCGAGGCGGCGTTTAAAGGTGGCCTCGTCATTTTCACCTTGGGCTTTGGCACCATAAGCATAAGCACCCCAGATTACATAAGCTGCGGCGAGATCGGCTTTTGTGTCCCAGATTTTTTCGTCGATCAGGGCTTGGAGGCCAGCGCCATAGGCCCCCGGTTTTGCGCCGAAGATGCGGTGACTATGGCGATCAGCAACAAACGGGTTGTCTTCTTCGGGCTCCTCAAGCGCTGCCACAGCACGGAAGGCTTTATCGAGCAATTCAATTTGGACCGGGAAGGCATCACGGAAGAAACCGGAGATGCGCATTGTAACATCCACGCGGGGGCGGGCGAGTTTGGCCAAGGGGATGATCTCATAGCCTGTCACACGCCAGCTTGAAGTGTCCCAAATTGGCTTAGCCCCGATGAGCGCAAGCGCTTGGGCGATGTCATCGCCGCCGGTGCGCATGTTCGCGGTTCCCCATGCAGATAATCCAACAGTTCTAAGATGTTGGCCAGTATCTTGGAAGTGACGCTTCAGGAGTTCTTCGGCAGATTTTTGACCTAAGGTCCATGCCGTTGGAGTTGGCACTGCGCGGTTGTCAATGGAATAGAAGTTTTTCCCAGTAGGAAGAACATCGAGCCTGCCTCGCGTGGGGGCTCCGGAGGGGCCAGCTTTAACCCGCTGGCCTGCGAGGCCTTTGAGAAGTGAGGCCAGTTCGTTAGGGCCGCAAGAGGCAAGCGCGGGACGAATTTGAGTTTCAATTTTTTCCAAAACCTCGCTTAGTCTGGGTCCCGATTTTCGTTTGGATGACAAAAGTTGTGTGGCATAAAGTTCTAACCGCTCCACTGTATCGCCTTTGCTGCGCCATGGTGAATTTTGCAACTTCAATAACTCAGGCGGACGTTGGCCATTCCAAGGATCGGCCATATTGCAGGTTAGTGGATCGAATGGGGTGAAACCAAAATCATCGCTGATGGCGCGGATCAATGAGGCATCGCTGCCTTCGCCTAGCCCACGCGGCACACGGGTTAGCGCCACCAGTAAATCGATTTCCTTTTGTCCAGTGGGAGACTGCCCTAGAATGTGAAGCCCATCGCGGATTTGGGACTCTTTGAGATCGCAGAGGAAGCCGTCAAGCTTTTGTAAATCGCTGTCTTCAGTTCCGCTGAGTCCTGCGTCCTTGTCGAGTTTGGTTGCGCTGGTGAGTTCGAAAATTTGCGCTCGGAGTATGGCAACACGGCGTTGGTCGAGGCCTGTGGCTAAATAATATTCGTCGACCAATGCTTCCAAATCTTTCATCGGGCCGTAGGATTCAGCTCTGGTGAGGGGCGGTGTGAGGTGATCGATGATCACCGCTGCTGTGCGGCGCTTGGCTTGGGTGCCTTCGCCTGGGTCATTGACGATGAAGGGGTAAAGTTGTGGCGTGGGGCCAAGGGTGATTTCGGGATAACAGTTTTCGCTGAGTGCGGTTGCTTTGCCTGGCAACCATTCCAAGTTGCCGTGTTTGCCATTGTGGATGATGGCATGGGCTTTGAAATGATTGCGCAACCAAAAATAAAAAGCGAGATAGCCATGCGGTGGCACGAGGGCGGGGTCGTGATAGGTGGATTTAGGATCTATGCCATAGCCTCGCGGGGGCTGGATGGCGACGGCGATATTGCCATAAAGATTGATTGCGAGGTGGAACGCGCCATCGTGAAAGGTTGGATCGGTTTCGGCTGCGCCCCATTGCGCAGTGATCTGGGTACGGATGAGAGCGGGGAGTTCTGCGAAATGTTTTAAATAATCTCCCAACTTAAAAATACTCTCATCCAAAAGAAACTCGCGATCCAAATGTTCAAGTTCGGCATTTGTTGAAAGTCTGGGTCCCGAGTTTCGTTTGGATGACAATGAAAAAATAAGCTCATTGCCAGAACTTGGGATCTTGCCAACTCCATAGTCGTCACCTTGCAACGCCTTTAAAATTTCAATCGTGCTCGCGGGCGTATCGTAGCCAACACCATTGGCGATGCGGCCGTCTTTGTCGGGATAATTTGCTAAGATGATGGCGATGTTTTTCTTGGCGTTAGGCGTCTCGCGCAATTTCCGCCAATTTGAGGCCAGCGCTGCAACATATTCAACCCGGTCTGGCACTGGTTTGTAGGTCACGATGCGGACTTGGGTTTTTTCGTGCCACATTTCATCAGCTTTGAATGAAATGGCTCTGGCATAAATTCGGCCATCGAGTTCCGGCAATACCACTGACATTGCAAGATCTGTTGGGCGCAGGCCGCGGGTGGATTCCTG
Organism: Hyphomicrobiales bacterium; assembly: GCA_031416755.1. Taxonomy (GTDB): domain Bacteria; phylum Pseudomonadota; class Alphaproteobacteria; order Rhizobiales; family Aestuariivirgaceae; genus Aestuariivirga. The sequence goes on along the minus strand of JANOUE010000121.1, from coordinate 12,078 downwards.
CCAATCACCTTGGGTGCTCCCGGCCAAGCTGACTTGAAGCACTGGGCAATTGAATGCTGCGAGTGGATCCTGCGCTTCACCACCCACGGCGAAGCTGGTGGCGTTGATGATGACGGCAGGTGCTTCTAAATTTTCGCGGATGAACGCGGCAGAGGTTTTGTCTTTTAAGCTCGCCACATAGATGGCGCTGCAATTGCCCAGAGATTTTATCAGCGCATCGATGGGTGCCGTCTGTCCGCCTTCGATGACCGAGCGATAGAAGATGATGGCAAATTTTGCGTTTGGTGCCTGATGGTAAAAACCCGTAATTGCCAAAGCTGTTGCAGGCATCGGGGCTGCGGTGGCGTTTAAAATGTGATCGCAGAATTGATAAAGTGCTTTGGCATTCTCGGGCCCGCCAAAGCTAAGATATTGTCGAATGCGCTCACAGTCGGCAGGTGGGATGGTTGAACGCGAAGTTAGCAATTGATCTACATCATTGCCACCCGCGAGGAGCACGAGCTTGATGTTTTGTTGGCGTGCCAAAGCTTCGATCACGTCAATGCCGTAAGCCCAATAGGCTGCTCCGCCCAGCACGCGGATGATGATGAGTTTCGATTTCGCCAGAGTTTTTTCTGCATAGAGATCAACTGCGAAGTTGTGTTGGAGCTGCATGAGATTGGCGAGGCGGATGGTGAGTGATGCGTGGCTTGCGGCACTGGCAAGGTTTGCGATTTCGCTATCGGCAGCAGAAAGGATCACGACATCGGCCGGCATTTGTTTGAGGTCAATGGCTTCGGCAGCACCATCAATCACGCCCGACGTGGTGGCAAGCAGATGCATCAGCCCATCAGCGCTGCTGTGATTGCAGCTTGATCCATTGACTTTTCACCAATCACAACAAGTTGCGTGCGATGCGTTTCGCCCTTGTTCCAAGCGCGGTCAAAATAAGAATTGAGACGTGGGCCAACGGCTTGGATGAGAAGGCGGGCAGCTGAGCCTTCGACTGCGGCGAAGCCTTTGAGGCGGAGGATTTCGTGGTGTTCGATGGTTTTTGAGATTCGGGTTAACAATGCGTCTTTGTTTTGCGCGCCGTTCAGTTCGACGATGAAAGTATTGAAGTCATCATGGTCGTGTTGTTCAACACCTTCCATTTCATGGTTTGATTTGCGGTTGTCGAGATCATCTTCCGCACTTGCTTTGGTTCCGAGCAGAATAGCTGGGTCAATCACGCCTTGCTGGGTTGGCACCAAGCGGCTGCCGGGGCGCATTTTGGTTTTTAGCTCTTGAGTGACTTGAGCGAGTTCGAGGCCGTCAATCAAATCAGTTTTGTTAAGGATCACCATATCAGCGCAGTTCAATTGGTCTTCGAACAATTCTTGAATGGGGTTTTCATGATCCACATTCGGGTCGCTCGCGCGCTGTGCCGCGATTGCTGCTTCGTCATCGGCAAAGCGGCCTTCACTTAGGGCTTTGGCATCAAGGACAGTGACAACACTATCGACCGTGACGCGGGATTTTATTTCTGGCCAGTTGAAGGCGCGCACCAGGGGTTGGGGTAAAGCGAGGCCTGAGGTTTCGATGATGATGTGGTCGAGTTTGTCTGTGCGGTTGAGAAGCTTGTTCATTGTGGGCACGAAGTCTTCGGCCACGGTGCAGCAGATGCAACCATTGGCAAGTTCTATGATGTCATCGTCTCTGCATGCCTCTTGGCCGCAGCCTTTGAGAATTTCAGCATCAACGCCTATATCGCCGAACTCATTGATGATGAGTGCTATGCGGCGGCCACCGGCATTTTGCAGCAGATTGCGGATGAGCGTGGTTTTACCAGCACCGAGAAATCCAGTGATGACGGTGGCTGGGATTTTCATAGTTCGGCCATGTCCTTTTGAAATTTATCAAGCGCAATCGAAACGAAAAATCCGATCGCGAGCCACATAACCAGGTTTGCCGCAAGGCTGGAGGAGACAAATTCAGCGGCAAGGTGTGCTGGCAAGTTGCTTTCGGATTTTGCATCGGTAATCGGTGCAAAAAATTGCGGAGCGATGGCGATGATTATTGCAACTATTTTCCACCAATAATCTTTGGCAAAAAGCCAAAAATAGATTGCAAAGCCTGTGGCAAGAATCGTCGAGGCCCACCAAATTTTACGGGACTGCAAATCTGCTGCGGGCATGCCGGGCAATTCTGGCGGCAGGCCGATTGAAGGGGCGAGGGACACAGCGATGAATCCGCAGAGGCCCCAGATCAATCCGTTCTGCTTGGTAATAGGAATGTTGGTGAGCAGTGAAACGCCCAGCAGTAATATTGCAAAGCCTGCGCCAGTGAGGAGAGAGGCAGTGGTGGTTATTAGGGTTCGCTGCCAACCGTCTGCTGGTTGCCAATCTTCAGGGGAATGTTGGTGAATGGCATGTTCACGTTGGTCGGCGCACATTTTCATGCCAGGCATCGTTTCAACACATGGTTTGCTGGCTTCAGCAATTGCTTCAGTTTCGGGGGATTCAAATATTTCGGCGATTTGAATCAAAGGTGAGAGGCGCACATGTTGTATGCCAGCCATGACAAAGCCAGCGAGCAGCCCTGCAACGAGCGTGGAGAGGATAATTTTACCGAGCATTGGTTGGGACCACCGTTAATAACAATTCCATCCAATTCGACGCCATCGCTACGAAGGCAGGGGCCCAGCTCTCAATTAGTTTTCGACTCAGAAAACTGGGTTCCTGCCTTCGCCGGGTGACGGCTTAGTGGTGGAGTTCAATCGAAGCGAGTTGAAACCAAACTAGTGGCAAGGAAAGCCGATGGCGTGGCGTGTGTCGTGGGCAGCGTTATGGGCGAGGCTCATATCTGACAGGCCAACCATGAATATGGCTGAAGCGCCAATGACTAAGCAGATGAAGCCTGCAATAACGCGCTTGGACACTGCAACCTGAGTTGCTAAAGTTTTCGTGGTCATGTCACCCTCCGTGAGACCTTGGTTTTAAGGGGCCAATGCGGATCGAAAAAGTCTGCAACTTTTTCGGCATGGGCCGTTTTCTATCCATTCGGCAGGTCTCCTGACTTGCGGGTCGATGGCTTTAAAGTGCCTTCCCAGTTTCCCAGTGGCTATTTCCTTAAAACCTCACCGCTCACAGTTGCGGGGGCAGTCACGGGGTTGGCCCCTTTTGGGTCGTCCTCACCGTATTCCCTCTTAGGCCCTTCACTTTTGGTTCAAGGCACCGAACAGCTTCATTTGGCAGGAGTTGCACTGATCCGTCAACTCATTTCCGAAGATTGCGCATTTGCAAGCAACAAAGTTAACGGAGTTTACACCAGCTATTGGTCAAAGATGGCTGTGGAATTGTTAGATTAAGGTGTGGGATGCAACCGTTAATGCAAAAGTCAGCAGGTGAAATTACGGCCGTCATCAGGGCCAGCCGCGGTGTTTTCATTTCAACTTGGTTTTTCAGTTGCGTTATCAATATTTTGATGCTGACTGGCTCGTTGTTTATGCTGCAGGTCTATGACCGGGTTATTCCATCGGGTTCAGTGCCCACCTTGGTGGCGCTCTCGCTGATCGTTTTGATTTTATACGCCTATTATGGTGTGTTGGAATATGTGCGCACCCGCTTGCTCGTGCGCATTGGCAGACGCGTTGAAGAATCGTTGGGGTCTCGAGTTTTTGATGTTGTTGCAGGTTTGGCAATGCGTAAATCTGGCAATGCTGGCGGGCAGCCCGTGCAGGACCTCGCAACAATCCGTCAGTTTTTAGGAGGCCAAGGGCCGCTGGCATTTTTAGATATGCCTTGGGTTCCGATTTATCTGGTCGTGGTGTTTTTGCTGCATTGGGTTTTAGGTGTTGTTGCAGTAATTTCAGCTGTGATTATTTTAGTGTTAGCCTTGCTCACCGAGCGATCAACCCGGGGCCCGATGGCAAATGCCAATCTTGCCTCCAATCGCGCGAACCTGATGACTGATGAAGCGCGGCGCAATGCTGAAGCTTTGCACTCGCTTGGCATGAAGGGTGCCATGCGCAAGCGTTGGCTTGCCACGCAAAGTGAAGCCTTGGATTTTCAAACGCGGGCCAATGATGCTGGCGCAACATTCAGTTCAATGTCGCGGGTGTTCAGAATGATTGTGCAATCTGCCATGTTGGCGGCTGGCGCCTATTTGGCAATCAAGCATGAAATTTCTGGCGGCTCGATCATTGCGTCATCGATTATTATGGGCCGTGCGTTGGCTCCAGTTGAGCAGGCCGTTGGCAACTGGCAGCAATTTTTAGGTTTTCGCAAAGCAATGGATCGTTTGTCTCAAGTTTTGGACGCAGTGCCGGCTGAGCAAGAGCGCATGGCCTTGCCGCATCCCGTTGGTTTGCTTGAAGTCGAAAATTTGGCGATGGTTATGCCGGGCAACGATAAACCGATTTTACAGGGGGTTTCATTTGTTGTGAAGCCAGGCCATGGGCTTGGAATTATTGGGCCAACTGGTGCGGGCAAATCAACTTTAGCGCGGGCCATAGTGGGCCTGCTTTCACCTGCACGTGGATCTGTTCGGCTTGATGGTGCAACACCTGATCAACGCAGCCATGATGAGCTTGGTAAGATGATCGGGTATTTGCCACAAGACATTCAAATTTTTGATGGCACTGTCGCGCAAAATATTTCACGCTTTAATGAAAGTCCTAGCGCCGAAAAAATTGTTGAAGCGGCGAAGCTTGCAAATATTCACGATTTTATTATGCGACTGCCGCAAGGTTATGACACGCCATTGGCCGAAGGCGGCAATCGGCTTTCGGCCGGGCAAAAGCAACGTGTGGCATTGGCAAGGGCACTGTTTGGTGATCCGGTTTTGTTTGTGATGGATGAGCCAAACTCAAACTTGGATGCTGATGGTGAAGTGGCTTTGGACACTGCAATTCGTGCGTGTTTAGCGCGTGGGGCTGCGGTTGTGGTCGTTGCGCACCGGCCAAGTGCGCTTCATGCTATGAAAGATCTTTTGGTACTTTCAAATGGTCAGGTTGCAGCCTATGGCACGCGCGACGAAATTTTAAAGAAGGTTGCTGGCAAACCAACGCCTCACGTTGCTTCCGTTGCGCCAATGCTTGGAACTTCGACTGCGATGCAACTTGTGCCTCAAACGCGGAATTGAATAGATGAAACCGATCAATACCGAAAAATCTCTCCGTAGTACCCAACTGCTGGGTTATGGTAGCTTTGTTGCTATGTTGGCAATCTTTGGGGCTTGGACTGCATTTGCCAGTTTGAACGGTGCCGTGATTGCGCCAGCCACTATTGTCGCAGAAACATATTCGAAAAAAGTGCAGCACCGTGAAGGCGGCAATGTGCTCAAAATTTTGATCAAGGATGGTGACGCCGTGGAGGCAGGGCAAGATTTGGTTTTGCTTGATCCAACGGAAATTAAAGCTGAACTAGGAATTGTCACCAATCAATTGAATGAACTTTCTATCAAGAAAGTCAGACTTTCATCGCAGCGTGATGGCTCGATGAAACTGGAATTGCCGGTCTCGATGCACGCAAGTGTTGAAGACCCAGTGGTCATGGAAATTTTAACTGGGCAGCGGCACTTGCTTGAATCAACATTGCAAACTGCAACAAGCAAAAAAGAACAGTTGAAAGAACAATTGGGCCAACTGAAAGATCAAATCGTGGGTGTTGGTGCGCAGATTACTTCAAATAAGAAGCAGATGAATCTCATTGGATCTGAGCTTGATAATTTGCGAAAACTCCAAAAGCAGGGATTGGTTCCAGCCAGTCGCGTTTCTGCCATGGACCGTGAAGCTGCACGACTTGATGGCGAGCTTGGTCAATTGGCCGCCAGCAAAGCCTCCGCTGATGCCAAGATTGCTGAGGTGAAACTGCAAGTTATTCAAGTGGATGAAGAAGTTCGCAATCTCGCTCTTACGGAGCTTCGCGATGTGGATGCGAGAATTGCTGAACTTGAACAGCGCAAAGTGACTGCCGCGGCAAGGCTTTCGCGCATGTCAATTAAAGCGCCAATCACCGGCACGATCTATCAATTGGCTGTGCACACTGATGGCGGTGTAGTTGGGCCTGGCGAAACATTGATGATGATTGTGCCAGAGGCCGATGAGTTGGTTTTGCAAGCGCAAGTGACGCCCAATGACATTGATAATGTGCATATGGGGCAGGCAGCGCAAATTCGATTTAATGCATTTAATGCCAGCATTGCGCCGGAAATTTCGGCGGAAGTTACGCAAGTTGCGGCCGATACATCGCGTGCTGACGCACAATCGGCACCGTTTTATGCTATTCGACTCACAATCTCGGCCACGGAATTGGCTAAGCTTGGCGAAAATAAACTGAAGCCTGGCATGTCGGCAGAAGCTTTTATTCAAACTGAATCGCGTTCGCCATTCTGGTATTTGATTCAGCCTTTAATGGACCAATTCTCGCACGCGATGCGTGAGAGTTGAGGGGTTGAGCAAAGCGCTTTTGGCCGGTCGCTCGGTTAACACTTTGTTAGGTATAAATACTCGTTTTTAGCAACGGAGTTTTAACCCTAACAGGTCATGATCAATCATCATGAAAGTTCGTAGCGTAAAATTTGTGTTTGTCAGTTCTGTGTTTCTTGCCGCGTTGGGCGCAACTTCCAGCTCTACATTCGCCTCATCTTTAACGTCCAAACCTTTGGCTACGCAGGCCTATGCTGCGCTGGCTGGCGGGGACAATGAAAGGGCCATAATACTATACTCAGAAGCGATTGAATCGCGAGAGTTGGCGCCTGAATTGCTGGCAAACTCGTTGCTGAACCGGGCCTTGGCTTATCAACAGCTCAACAAACAATCAAAAGCGATTGATGATTATACTGCGGCTTTAGCGCTTGACGCAATGTCGGCTGAGTTGCGCGCAACTGCACTTTATAATCGTGGATTGTCGCAGCAGAAACTTTCTAAAACTACATTGGCAATCGAAGATTTCACCAGCGCCTTGATGCTGAATCCAGTTTTTGCTCATGCATTTCTGAGTCGTGGCAACGCGCTTCGAGAAAGTGGCCAATTGCTGTTTGCATTGTCAGATTTTGAACGCGCCTTGAGGTTCAATCACCCTGATCCTGCACGGGTTTATTTTAGCCAAGCGCAGACATATGAACTTTTGCAGCGCCCGATTGATGCGCGCCGATCGCTGGAAGCAGCGCTTTCGGCAAATCCAAACTTCGTATTGGCACGTGAGAAATTGGCAACTCTTGATGCGGCCTTTCCAGACAATTCCGAAACAGCTTATGTTGATATTGATCCTATCTTAACGGGATCAATTTCTTTGGCGGGTGGCAACACACTGGTGCATAAACCAGAATTGCCGCAAGGGGTTGAACCTCCTGCTGAATTATTGGATACAGCACAAGCCGATCTGGGACTTAGCCGAACAGAAACCAGCAAGAAACTTTATACTGATCGGGTGCCCCAAAGTGATGAACCGGCAGAAACTGCTACGGTTGCATTTGTGCAGCAAGAAGAACCTGCAGCCTTGCCTGAGAAAATCATTGAAGTGGCTACGGTGCCGCAAATTCCCTCTCCCAAAACTAAAAAACCTCGAGTAGCTGTTGCAGAAGACGCCATCGAAACAGCCTCAATTGATCCTGCACCAGTTGCCGCATCACGTGGCTGGAATGTGCAAGTGGCTTCAGCAAATTCTGAAGCTGCGGCTTGGTCCACATGGAAGAAAATGCAAAAGAAATATGAAGTTCTGTCGTCGCAAAAACCGATTGTGGTGAAGGCGGATCTTGGATCCAAAGGAATTTTCTACCGCGTGAAATTGATTGGATTTGACAACCAAGCATCTGCTGCTTCACGCTGCGCAAAACTAAAGGGCGCAGGTGTTGCCTGCTTTATTGCGAAAGCTGGCTAAATGTGAATTTTCACTATCAACTTTAGCTAAAATGAGTCCGGGCTAAAAAACCCGGACTTAATTTTTGTTGCGTAGGTTCTCCCCAACTGGGGAGTTATGATGACTACTGACTATCGCGAATTAATGACGCCATGGCATGGCGCTGACGTGGAAGACGATGCAGTTTTTGCAGTAAGCGACTTTGAACCTCCAGGCATTTTGAGCGCCTCTCGCGGATTGGTGGAAGCGGCCTATCAGCAAATGTTGCTTTCACTGTGTGGCCAGCTCACCGGATATATTTATGCGCAAGACCATTTGTTCTTTGAACGCCTGGTTGTCGATGTCATTTTTTCTATGGGTTACGGCGGAAGACGCAGAGACTTGGCGCGCAGTATTGGCAAGATCGGCGATGGTGGCATTGATGGTGTTATTGCGCTCGATGAATTGGGGTTGGATATGATTTATCTTCAAGCCAAGCGCTTGAAACCAGGGTCCACTGTTGCTGTTTCTGCAGTTCGCGATTTTATAGGAAGTTTGGATGCGCGCCATGCCACCAAAGGCATATTCGTGACCACGGGACAGTTTTCTCCGGCCGCTCAAGACGTGGCCAATGCAGTTTCTAAGAAGATCATTTTGATCAGCGGCAATCGGCTGACTGAACTTATGGTGCGTTACAATATTGGCATCAAAGCCACTGAGACTTTGCAGTTTAAGGAAATTGATTTGGGCTATTTTTCTGCCTTAACGGCAAATGCTGGGGCTGCCAGCACTATTTCTGCTTCAATCCAGCCGCGCAGATAACTGGCGGCTCTTGCTGCCGCTGTTTCAGGGCTTTCCATAAAAGCAATCATTTCGCACATGGTGCTGAAACTAGCGCCAGTTTTGCATGCGTCAAAGGCCATGGCTTCTTCGTCGCCCAGCAAGCGGAAGCGTGAGGCCACCCCTTGCCGCCAGACTAAGATTTGTTGACTTGCATCTAACACATGAGGTTTTGGAGGTTGGGTTTCGCATTTTAATGCAGACCAAATGCTGGTGGTGTTTTGATGGAATGTGAGACGTGCTGCAGATGGGTGCATGTCCAAAATCATCGCACTGAAAATTTCTGGATCAAGTGCGGTCAACTCCGCCAAGGTTAAACTCGCAGCTTCAGGAGCGTCGAATGCGGAGTTTAGTGCTAGTTCTAATGCAGCCAATTCTTGAACCTCAGAGTGATGTTCGAACGGCTCGTAAGTCTTCAAAAAATTAGCAAGGTTGGTGCTATACCATCTCGCATTGGGGTGTTGTGATGGGTACTTTGCAATATAGGCTGCCGCCATTTCAACGAATTGGGTTTCGCCCAAATATTCGCGCAGAAGTTCGTGATCGTTGGCTAAAAAATCAGTGAGGCGCATGCGGTAGGCATTTTGATAAATTCCAATGGCCATAGTTTTGGTTCCGCGTGCGGGCTTAGCCACATGGGCGGTGAATTTTTTGTCTCCGTAAAGAATGGCCGACTTTAAATCTTGTTGAATGGCGGCGAGGGAGGGTTTCATGCTGCTACCTTACCAAACACCGATGCTGAAATGGCACGGGCACGGTTTAGTTCTTCAACGAGTTCTGCCAAAGGCGGGATGTTATCGTCGCGCTCAATCATTGTGGTAACGGGACCGAACTTTTTTAAGGCACGTTCATAAAGTTTCCAGACTTCTTCACATACCGGCTGATCATGAGTGTCAATGAGATGTTGCTCACCTTCACTGTGGCCGGCTAAATGAAATTGCACAACGCGATCAGTTGGAATGGATTCAATGAAAGCATGCGTGCTGAAATCGTGGTTGAATCCAGACACGAAAACATTGTTCACATCAAGCAGCAGCCAACAATCGGCGCGCTTGGCCACTTCGGCCACAAAGTCCCATTCTTCCATTTCAGAGCTTTCGTAGGTGATGTAGCTCGACACATTTTCGATAGCGATGCGAGTGCCGAGATAGTCTTGCACTTGAGAAATGCGCGAGACCACGTGTTGCAAAGCCTCTTCTGTGTAGGGTACAGGAAAAAGATCATGAAGGTTCACACCGTGCACTCCGGTCCAACAAAGGTGATCGGAAATCCATTTTGGGTTCACGCGCTTAGCTAAGGTTTTTAAACTTGATAAATAATCTAAATCGAGCGGGGCTGTGGAAGCAATTGAAAGAGATACGCCGTGCATGACAACGGGGTATCGCTCGCGCACTGCGTCGAGCATGCGCAAGGGTTGGCCGCCTGGCACCATGTAATTTTCAGAGATCACCTCAAACCAATCAACGCTCGGGTTGCTGTCTAAAATTTCTTTATAGTGTTGCGGCCGAAGGCCAAGGCCGAAGCCTAGATTGGCAGGCTTGTTCATTTTGTTTTCCCGAGTGAGGTGGGGCCTTTTTGGCCCCACTGTTAATTCCTAAACGGGATCGCCCACTGTGCCTTTGAGTTCTTCACACTCTGCTTTGGTTTTTGAAATCCAGCCTTGGCCTTTGCAGGCATTCATGCCGGTGCAAGACGACGCGGCTGTTTGGCATTCCGAGTGACTTTTGCAGGCGTTGACGCCTATGCATTGCACTTTGCCTTCAGTGGCTGCAGTTGCTAGGTTGAGTGCTGCACCTGTTGCCACAAGGGCAAATGCTGCAAGAGCGAGGGCCGCGCCAGATTTTCCAATATGCTTCATATTATTCTCCTCATTGAAACTTTAACGCCGGTTACTTGGCGGTGCGTTTTAATGCCAGCAATCCAGTCGGAAGGCCAATCACAAAGCCTGAGGGCCAATCAACTGGTTGTGAGCGCGGAGTGATTATTTCAGCAGGAAGGTTATTTTCATATTGACGCGCCATTCGGCCACTTTGCCGTTTTTAACAACGCATTTAATATCTTGCACCCAAGCGCTTTCGATATTGTCCAATGTGGAATCAGCGCGGCGGATGCCGATTTCTACAGCATCTTCGATGCTTTTTGTGGAGCCAGCGGTGAGTTCGATTACTTTTGCTACGTTTGTCATGGTGTTATCCTTTCGATGTGATGTATGTCTTATGCCATGACTCTCAATCTAATCAAACTTTGTGTTGGCGTTTCTGAAATGTCGGAAATGAAGTCATGGGTGGCGATCGCGCGCGGCAGTGGCGAGGTGCTGGATCATGTGACACGGATGTTCCCGCGGCGTAAGGCTGAAATTGTGCCTGGTGGTTCGCTTTACTGGGTTATTCGCGGGTTGATTTTGTGCCGGCAGCCGATTGCCGATCTTGTGCCGGTTATCGGTGCTGACGGAATTGAGCGCTGTCAAATTGTTTTCAAGCCGCAGATCATTCCAGTGCGACCCACTCCACGGCGGGCTTTTCAAGGATGGCGTTATCTTACTGCGGAAGATGCCCCAGCCGATATGCCGAAGGGAGCTGCTGCCCAAGATTTAAGTGAAACGATGCGCATTGAGCTTGCGGCGTTGGGATTGATTTAGACTGCAATATTATCAATCAACCGGGTTTTGCCCAACCAGGCGGCGGCGAGGATGCGCAGTGGTTCATCTGCGCTCTTTGGTACGGCCAAAGTTTCAGCATTGCGGGCGGAGACATAATCCACTTTGAATCCGAGCGTGGTCAAGGAACGCGATGCGGCACGCGTGGCAGTTTGCGGGTTGACGCCATGCCTTATTTTTTCGGCAGCTTGGGCTAAAGATTTGTAGATGGCAGTGGCAAGGTTGCGTTCCTGTTTGCTTAAGTAGCGATTGCGCGACGAGAGTGCCATGCCGTCATCATCACGGATGGTGGGAACACCGATGACGCGCGTTGGAAGGTTTAAATCCTTGGCCATGCGCGCGACCACTTGCAATTGCTGATAATCTTTTTCACCGAATATTGCGTAATTTGCCCCGGACTGAATGAAGAGCTTGGCCACTATAGTTGCAACGCCATCAAAAAAATGTGGGCGGTATTTATCCTCAAGACCTGCTTTGGCGGGGCCTTGCATGTGAATTGATGTTGCAAATTCGGTGCCGTATATCTCGTCAGCAGTGGGTGCGAAAATGAGCGGCACGCCGGCTTCGGCTAGTTTTTCTATATCGCCTTCTTCATCGCGTGGGTATTTGCTTAAGTCTTCATTTACACCAAACTGTTTTGGGTTGATGAAAATTGAGACGATCACGCGGTCTGCATTTTGAAATGCTTCCTGCACCAAATGTAAATGGCCTTTGTGAAGGGCACCCATAGTTGGAACGATGGCATATGAGAGATTATCAATTTTCCAGCGCGCCACTTCGCGG
>JANOUE010000120.1:0-44872 GCA_031416755.1 Hyphomicrobiales bacterium | reverse complement strand
CAGACGTATTCGTCCACATCAGCGCTGTTGAACGTGCGGGTCTCCGTGGTCTCAATGAAGGCCAGAAGATTGGTTACGAAATCGTCGCTGACAAGCGCACCGGCAAATCATCTGCTGACAGCCTCCAGGCTGTTTAAGCTTAGGGCGTGATGCAAATCACGCCTAACGCATCTAACCTAAAGCGCCGACCACGTATGTACTGGCGGCGCGCCGGGTTGACGTAACCGCATTCTTCGCAAGAGAGTGCGGTTTTGGTTTTTTATGGAGTGTGCTCTACACGCTGGCATCCTCGTGAAAAGCGGCGATCGAACTTGAGCCATATCATTGAATGCTGAGTTAGAGTCCGGCAAACGCGGGAATGACGAAACCAAGGTCTCTGAATTCAATAAATCCAAAAATCTAGATCCATTTCAGCTCACCAATCCGGCGTTCTATCCCCACCCACAAATTGCGCACTCTTGGCGGTATATTCAAACAGCTCAATGCGCGAACCCGAAGGGTCCGCCAGCCACGCTTGCCATGTGTCATCGACGCCATATTTCTTATCAGTCACGTCCACGCCTTTAGACCGGATTTTGGCTATGGCCTCATCCAAATTAGCCACTTCAAAACAGAAATGATTGATCTGACCAAGTGGCGTGAATGGTGCATCCTTATTGATGAAAACTTCAACATAAGTGCGGCCTCCAGCAGCGAGATAAAATCCCATGCGACCCGTTGGGCGATTGAAATCGAAGGTTTTCTCTAAGCCTAAAACACCAACATAAAACTCTTCGGCGGCTTTCAGATCATGTGTCATGACACAAGCGTGGGCGATCTGTCTGATCAAACTCATGCTACCAATTCCTTCTCAATCAACGCTAATTCATCATGCGAGAAAGCCGCTGCCTTAAGCGAGCTAACACAGTCTTCGATCTGTTCGGGCTTACTGGCGCCAATCAAAGCCGATGTCATCCACTTATCGCGCAGCACCCAAGCAATGGCCATCTGCGCCAAACTTTGCCCGCGCTTTTCTGCAATCACGTGCAGCCTTTTCAATTTGGCAATCGTGCTCGCGTTAATCGAACTGGACTTCAAAGAATGATTAACTGCAGCGCGACTATCCGCAGGAACTCCGCCAAGATATTTATTGCTGAGCAAGCCTTGAGCCAAAGGCGAGAACACAATAGTGCCCATGCCTGCGTTTTCGGCGGCTTCAAATGCGCCTTCAATTTCAGGCTCACGCTGCAACATGGAATAACGCGGCTGATGAATGAGACACGCTGTGCCAAGTGTTTTCAAAATCGCCGCCGCTTTTTTTAATTGCTCCGCAGGATAATTGGAAATGCCCACATAAAGTGCTCGGCCTGAACGCACCGCGAAATCCAAAGCGCCCATGGTTTCTTCCAAAGGCGTATCCGGATCAAACCGATGCGAATAAAAAATATCCACATAAGCAAGGCCCATGCGCTTCAGACTCTGGTCCAAACTCGCGATCAAATATTTGCGGCTGCCCCATTCGCCATAAGGCCCATCCCACATATGATAACCAGCTTTAGTAGAGATGATCATGGAATCGCGGTGCGATGCAAAATCTTCGCGCAAGATTTGGCCGAAAGCCACCTCTGCCGACCCAGGCGGCGGGCCATAATTATTGGCAAGATCAAAATGCGTGATACCCAAATCCCATGCCTTGCGGCACAGGGCCCGCTTGCTGCCATGATCACTCTCTGCGCCAAAGTTTTGCCACAGGCCGAGGGAAATGGCCGGGAGAAGCAGGCCGGATTTTCCAGTGCGGTTATATTTCATACGCCTTTTCCTTCCTCATGCTGAGGTGCATTGCAAAGCAATGCCTCGAAGCACGGATGCTACACCTTCACCCTTCGAGGCCCGTGCTGCGCACGGCACCTCAGGATGAGGGCTTGTCAATCATTTCATCAAAGCCCTCGCATCATCAGGCCCCAAAGGTGCCGGTCGTTTGCAAGTTGATTTGAGTTTAATCACCTTGTGGCTTTTGCCAGATTCCAGCATCGCCGTCATCACTTCAACAACGTGAGCAACCAGAGATATATCACAGCGCGCCAGCTTTTTATTTTTGATCGCGGCTGCCATATCAGCAAGGCCGGCACAGCGATAGTTCGCCCACAGAACATCTGTCTGGCTGTTGTTCATGCCCCAATTGTTCTTGGCAAAAGGATGGTCCCATGCTTTCAGAGCTTTCGGGGCTTGATCACTGCCTGCCACCATAACATCGCCACCAAAGAAATTTGGATCTGGCACAAACATTGCACCTGTTTGGCCATAAATTTCCATATTCTGGTGCTTATGCGCCCACACATCCCACGAGAGCGAAACTGTTACGCAAGCCCCAGTCGCGAACTCCAACAACGCGTGATAGGTAGTTGGAATTTGCACTTTGAGCTTTTCACCATTTCGTGGATTTTTAGGTTGGCTATTAATTTCGCGAGTCTTGCGGCCAGTACCCAACATAGCGGACACCCGCTTCACCGGGCCAATCAGATTGATCAAATTGGTAATATAATATGGCCCCATATCCAACACTGGTCCTCCACCTGGCTTGAAGAAGAAATCAGGATTTGGATGCCACATTTCCATGCCTGGCCCCATGAAGTGGCAGGTTCCAGAAACGATCTTGCCAATGTCACCGGCATCTATTGCGGCCCGCGCTTGCTGATGTGACGAACCCAAGAATGTATCGGGCGCAGAACACACCCTAAGCTTCTTCTTGACCGCATATTTTTGCAAAGCCAACGCGTCTTTATAAGAGAGCGTCATTGGCTTTTCGGAATAGACATGCTTGCCCGCGTCTAGAATTTGCTTCGACACTTTAAAATGTGTTGCAGGCACTGTGAGGTTGACCACGATATCAATATCCTTGGCCTCCAACAGCTCCTTCACGCTATGTGCCCGCACGCCAAATTCTGCAGCGCGTGATTTTGCGGCTTCCATGTTAATGTCCGCCACTGCCCGCACTTCAATATCTTTGAAGAGATTGGCCAGCTTCAAATATGCCCATGAAATGTTGCCGCAGCCAATAATGCCAACGCCCAATACTTTGCTCATAATCTTGTCCTTAGATTTTTGAAATATAGTTGAATGAATTTTTTGACCATGATTTGTAATCTGCTGGGTTATCATGCTCCAAGATATACTGTGTGCAGCGCGAATGTTCGCGCAAGGCTTGGATTATTTCTGGCCACTTGCCTTTGCCTTTGCCCACCACGGTTTGGCCAAGTTCCACGTCCATATTGCCGTTCACTGCAAATTCCTTGATGTGAACTGAGGTGATGCGCGCACCATATTTCTTGATCCATTTCACTGGATTTTGTTTAGCATGGATGGCCCAGCCAATGTCCATTTCCCAATCCAAGAGTGGCCCCCCTTCGAATATGCGGTCAATGGGATATGAACCATCTTTGAGTTTCTTGAACTCGAAATCATGATTATGCCAGCCAAAACCAAAGCCCTCCTCGCGCAGGGCCTTTGCCACGGCACCCAAGCGCTTGCCAAAACCCTTCCAATAGGCTGGCGTATTCTTGCGTTCTTCAGGCAATACAAACGGGCAATAGAAATATTTAATGTCCATGGTGCGGCCAACTTGAATCACGCGCTTGATGTCTTTTTCAAACAGGTCAAGTGGGAACAGGTGCGTCGTTGGCATCGTTATGTTATGCTTGTCGAGAAGCGCTTTGAACTTTTCTGGTTCATCAAAGAACGCACCCGTGGTGCCATAAGCGCCGCCAAAACCCTCGACTTCCTTAAATCCACCAGCCGCCAGATGTTCAATGACTGGTTCCCACGGCTGGAAATTACGCGCTGAGTAAAGTTGAAATGACATACGTTTTGGCATGAGGGCCTCCTCGATTAATGTGACGATGAATAAAGATTGCGGATGATGAGATTTGATTGAGCTGCTTTTAAATCTGCGACATTGCTTGGCGTGAAAATGATTTCGGCTTTTTCATGTGGCAGAAGATCAATGACATTTTCGGAATAGTCACCATCTACACCCGTTTCTGCAGTGGTGAAAAGTGACAAATGTTTCGCGCTAAACTTGATGTGCAGCTTGCCGTTTTTAGTTTCTGATGTGTGGGTGATTTGTGGATCAACCAAGCGCAGAGCCTTATAGGGCTCAGCGGCAAAATGGGTCCGGCCCTTGCTGCCATCAGCGCCTTCATAGTCCATGATCAGCACATGACCTTTTGGCAGTTCAGACCTCTTTAGCTTCGCGATTTCGGTGGCTTTGTCTGCTGGAATGGTTTTGTTCAGCGTTTTGAATGCGTGCGCTTTGCCTTCAGGATCAACAATAGTGAGCGCAAGTGTAAGCTTCTGCGCCTTCAATTTATCATTTACCACCTTGATGCTGATGCCGCCTTGCTTGTTTGGAAGGGCCATCACCGCCACCAGCGCATAAAAGCGCTTGGCCATATAATGCATGGCTTTCCAATGACCACCATGATCAAGCGATGACCATGACGCAACGGGCCACGTGTCATTGAGCTGCCAGTACAGTGTGCCCATGCAATGGGGCTTTAAGCTGCGCCAATATTCGATCGCAGTCTTCATCGCCAAGCCTTGTTGGATTTGGCTGATGTAAACGAAATTTCCAAAATCTTTAGGAAAGCGGAAGTAGCGAAACATGGTCTCGGCAATGCGCGCATTGCCACCTTTGTTTTTCTGGTGACTTTCCATCACTTCGCTGATACGCCACTTTCACGTGTCAAAGAAATTGGCCGAGCTTTGGCAAGCCATCCCCAAAGGGAACCATTGCATAATTCTGTGGATGTGATTCTGTGTTGAAACACGAGGATTCGCGTCATGGCTTTGAAACAATCTGGACAGTTTAGTTTTGTTGATGCTTTGATGCCTTCTGGGGTCGGGCGTAATGATCGCTTGGACAAGCTTTTGAGCTTGGTGAAGTGGTATCGCTTTGAGAAACTCTTGGCCAAGCTGCGCGATGAGGGTTCGGCCGGACGACCAGCTTACGGTCCATTGTTGATGTTTAAAGCTTTGCTTCTGCAATCGCTTTATGGTCTTTCGGATGCTGAACTTGAGGATGCTCTGAATGACAGGCTTTCGTTTCGGCGCTTTGTGGGTTTGAGTTTAGAAGAAGTTGTGCCTGATCATTCGACGTTGTGCCGCTTTCGCAATCTGTTGGTCAAAGCCAAGCTTTTGGACAAGTTGTTTCTCGAACTTGATAAGCAGTTAGACGCTGCTGGCATGATCTTGCGGCGCGGCACCATGCTGGATGCGACGATCATTGAAACCACAGCAAGTCGCCCGCCGTTTGACGATAAGGATGCCAAGCCCGTTGACCCTGATGCTGCCTTTACGAGGCACCAAGGCAAGCGTGGCTCAAGCTATGGTTACAAGGCGCATGTGGCTGTGGACCAATATTCGGGCCTCATTCGTAAAGTGATCACAACGCCCGCCAATGTGAATGACACAATACCTGCCGATCTTTTGATCTGCGGTGATGAGCGCGCGGTGCTGGCTGATGCGGCCTATCACACCCATGCCAGAGAAGGCACTTTGAAAGCACGGGGCATCAAATGCCGCCTGATGCGCCGACCGAACAAGCATCACAAACAATTGCCGCCGCGTTTGCAGAAGCTCAATAATTTGATTGCCAGACAACGCAGCGCTGTTGAGACCACTTTCGCCACCTTAAAGCGGCGCATGGGACTTGGGTTGATCCGCTACCATGGACTTACCAAAGCTACAGCCCAAGTCACCCTCGCTGCCATCGCCTTCAACATGCGGCGCTGGGCTGCAATCGCAACTTAAAGACCCGCTCGGACTCTGCCTTAAAACGACCCAAGCAGTCTGAAACCAAACAAACCCCAAACAACCAACATCAAAATACGGTCCAATCGTACAACGACATGACTCCTCATCGGCAAAACATGAATTATGCAATAGTTCCCTTGAGGGAGAAGGTGCCCGAAGGGCGGATGAGGGGGTTGGTGGATGGGAGTCTCATTTCCACCAGCCCCCTCATCCGTCCCGCACCAAAGATGGTGCGGTCCACCTTCTCCCTCGAGGGGAGAAGGTAAGATTAACGCGCCAACTTTTTATCAATCGCAATAAACACCAATGCCAAAATAACGAACGATACCGACAAGGCCGCGATACTTGCAACCAACCGCGCCGCATCAAGCTGGGTCGGGTCGAGGAACCAGTAGGCGTACCAGCCATCGCCTGCACCCCTGATCATAGCGTAAATGCCATAAGCCACAGGTGCCATAATGGTCCATGCAGCATCACGCCAGCCCAAGGTGCCATGTTCGGAACACAACCATGCAACCACAAACAAAAGCGGCGTTGCGTCATGCAACATATGATCGGCTACGGCCTGCCAGCCTGTTGGTTGCCATGTGGTGCGCAAGGCCACAGAATAAATGATTCCGACAAAGGCGATGGCTGAGACTGTAGCCAAACGCAGGATGGCACTTGGTTTCATTGAAATCATCGCAGTGGCCACAAGAGCCACAGCGATGTTCGATAAAATTGTGAAAAAGCCGAAGAAACGCCAAATGGCTGCCAGCACCGTGGCACCTTCAGATGTCAACTTTCCGATGATGAGATAAAGTTGCAGCAGCAGGGCCGCCCATGCTGTTGCAGCAGTTACAAAGGAAATGCTTCGGCGCAGGTTCATTGCAGTGATTTACACCTTCTCCCACGCGGGGAGAAGGTGAATCAGAGATGTTAGCCTTCAGCGCGTTTGAAGCCGCCGCCGGAGGAGCGGCCTGAGCTTGGACGGCTGTCACCGCGTTTGCCAGCAAAGCTGCTGCCGGGTTTACGGTTGCGGTTCATGCTATCGCCCTTGGGTTTAAACCAAGGCTTGTTTGGGTTTTCTGGGCGTGCATCGGCCTTTGGTTTGGCTTTTTGATACATGATCGACGGCACGCCAGCCAGTGGAGTCCATTTAGAACCTTCGGGCATTTCGCGTTTTTGCGGGCTGCGCTTTTCAGCCACGTGGGTTTGCTCAGCGCGTTGCTCATGGGCGGGTTTGTTTTTGAAATCAGCCTGACCACGGTGGAATCTTCCACCCTGAGGTTTTCCGCCTTGGGGCTTGGTCGAACGGCCATTGGGGCGGCGCGATTCTTTTTCCTCTGGTCCAAGCACGGCTTTGCCTAAAGCGTGGCTCACCACGGGAACTGTTTGGCGAATGGTTTTTTCAATATCGCGCAGCAATGAGCGTTCATCACCGGCACAAAATGCAATGGCCACACCTTCAGCACCTGCGCGCGCAGTGCGGCCGATGCGGTGCACATAAGATTCTGGCACATGCGGTAAATCGAAATTGATCACATGGGAAACACCGTCCACATCAATGCCGCGGGCAGCAATGTCGGTTGCGACCAGCACCAAAATCTTGCCCGCCTTAAATCCGGCCAGCGCCTTTTCGCGGTTGGGTTGGCTCTTGTTGCCGTGAATGGCGGCGGCTGAATAATTTGCCCCAGTCAAACTTTTCACAACCTTGTCAGCACCATGTTTGGTTCTCGTGAACACCAAAGTTCTGGTCATGTTATTGTCTTTGAGCAGCTCATTCAAAAGCGCAGGCTTATTGCCCTGCTCCACATGAATGACTGATTGGTTCACACGCTCAGCCGTGGTTGCCACCGGAGCCACTTCAACGCGCACTGGGTCAGTGAGCAATCCAGATGCGAGGTTTGAAATTTCCTTGGGCATGGTGGCTGAGAAGAACAGGTTCTGGCGGTTCTTTGGCAGAAGGCCAGTGATTTTGCGAATGGCGTGGATGAAGCCCAGATCAAGCATTTGGTCCACTTCATCGAGCACGAAGATTTCAACTTTTGCAAGGGTGACGGCGCGGCGTTCAATGAGATCAACCAAGCGGCCGGGAGTTGCCACCAGAACATCAACACCACCGCGCAGAATTTCCATCTGTTTGCCAAGTGAAGTTCCGCCGAACACCACAGCGCGTGAGAGTTTCATATATTTTCCGTAAGTTTTAAAGCTCTCGCCAATTTGGGCCGCAAGCTCACGCGTTGGGGAAAGAATAAGCGCACGGCAGGTGCCTTTGGCCGGGCGTTCAGCGTGTTTGGCCAAACGATCTAAAATTGGCAGCGCAAAAGCTGCGGTTTTGCCGGTGCCGGTTTGGGCAATGCCGAGCAAGTCTTTGCCTTGCATCAAGGGCGGAATGGCGCGGGCTTGAATAGGGGTTGGCTTATCATAACCTTCAGCGGCGATTGCCTTCAGAAGGAGTTCGTTTAAGTTTAGTTCGGTGAATGAATTCACAAGTTTTTCCAATGTCGGAGCAATGGGGACAAGCGCAAACCATGTCCGACATGCAGACGCGTGAAAAGTCACGCATCAGCTTGGCTGGCGCTTAAACTCCCCTACGTGAAAGGATTGTTCGGAATATTCGCTCCAGCTAGAACGGCTGCATCAAATGCGCCTCACGTATTCTTCGAGGCTGGCTTGCGATTGACCCCACATAGTTATGTTGCAGTGCAATGTCAACCAAAACTTGGGAAAGCTTTAACGGGTTCGATTCTAGGCTTGGCCCATGAATGATGCAATCTATCAATTTGGCATGGCACCTGATGCTTCGGGCATTGTTCTAAAATGGCTGCAAGCGCTCACATCTGAGCGGCGCCTGGCAGCCAAAACTTTGGAAGCCTATAGCCATGATATCACGCAATTCGGAAACTTCTTGCTGGCCCATTTGGGCGAAGCGGCAAATGTTGCAGCCCTTGCCGACTTAAAAGCTTCTGATTTTCGCAGCTTCATGGCCAAGCGCCGCTCTCAAGGTTTAGAGAGCCGCTCTTTGGCGCGGCAAATGTCAGCGATACGATCGTTTTTTCGCCATGCCGAACGGTCTGGCGATTTTAAATGTGCAGCATTAGCCATGGTGCGGGCGCCGAAGATCGCACACTCGGTGCCACGGCCCTTGACCGAAGCTTCGGCGCGGGCGGTGGCAGCAGCTGATGGGTTTGATCATGATGAGCCATGGGTGAAGGCGCGCGATGCTGCCGTGCTCACGCTGCTCTATGGCTGTGGGCTTCGCATTTCTGAGGCGCTCAGCCTTACAGTAAAGCAAGCCCAGTTGAATCCACTGGTGGTGTTAGGCAAGGGGGCCAAGACGCGCATTGTGCCTGTGGTGAGCGTGGCGCAAGATGCAATAGCCACTTATGTCAAGCTTTGTCCGCTGGCGCTTGGCATCAACGAACCTTTGTTTCGCGGTGTGAAAGGGGGCCCTCTGAGTGCGCGCATTATTCAGCTTCTCATGGAGCGGATGCGTGGCGCATTGAACTTGCCGGATTCAGCTACACCCCATGCGCTTCGCCATAGTTTTGCATCGCATCTCTTGGGCAATGGCGCTGATCTCAGGGTCATTCAAGATTTGCTCGGCCATGCCAGCCTATCAAGCACGCAAATTTATACTGAAGTGAACCGCAGCCATTTACTTGCGCAATATGCCAAGGCATTCTCGCGTTAATGCCTGTGATCGAAAAGATAACACCAAATGAGATGCTGCCCGCACACGCCGACGTGGTGGTTATTGGCGCTGGCATTGCTGGCATTTGCACAGCATTGGAATTGGCCGAGCGTGGGCTTTCTGTGGTGGTGCTTGAAAAAGGCGAAGTTGCTGGCGAGCAATCGTCGCGCAATTGGGGCTGGTGCCGCCAGATGGGCCGCGACCCCAGAGAAATTCCATTGATCTTGGAATCATTGAATTTGTGGCGCCGCATGAACGAGCGCGTGGCTGCGGAGACTGGCTTTAGAACCTGTGGCATTGCTTATGTGGCCGACAGCGAAAAAGAAATGGCAAAGCATGAGCACTGGTTGAACAATCATGCAAAACTACATGGGATTGATTCTCGGTTGCTTAACAGCGAGGAAGTTGCGGAGCTTTTGCCGGGTTCACCAGTTAAACGCGCTGGTGGGCTTTATACCCCTTCCGATGCTCGGGCCGAACCTTTCCTTGCGGTACCCGCAATGGCGCGGGCTTTGCAAAAACTTGGCGGCCAGATATTCACGCAATGTGCTGCTCGCGGTCTTGAAACCACAGCAGGCCAGGTGAGCGCCGTGGTGACTGAGCGCGGCGTTGTGAAATGTTCGCGCGTGGTGCTGGCAGGTGGGTTTTGGTCGCGGCGTTTCCTCCATAATTTGGGAATTAATTTTCCACAATTGGGCGTGCTCGGGTCAGTGTTGCGCACGGCCCCGATTGACACCGGAATTACCACCAGTTTTTCGGCTGGAAAATGCACTGCGAGAAAGCGCTTGGATGGTGGTTATACCATCACGCATAATTTTGTTTCCGTCGCTGATATTGTGCCTGATAGTTTTAGATTGTTTTTTGATTTCTTACCGGTGTTCTTATTGGATTGGCGAGGCTTACGCTTGCGCTTTGGCAAACGATTTATTGAAGAAGCAAAATTGGCGCGGCATTGGGCGCTCGATCAGATATCGCCCTTTGAACAGGTGCGCATTCTTGACCCCAAGCCCGCAGACTGGATTCTGGATGAGGCGGCAGCCGAAATTAAAAAGGTTTTTCCAGCATTTGCAAATATGCAAATCGCTGAAAAATGGGGCGGCGTGATTGATGCAACACCAGATGCTGTGCCGGTGATTGGGGCAATAGCAAAAGTGCCGGGGCTATTTATGGCCTCAGGATTTTCAGGCCATGGCTTTGGCTTGGGGCCCGGCGCTGGAAAGTTGATGGCGCAAATAGTACTGGGCGAGACACTATGTGTTGATCCGATACCATTCCGATTTGAGCGCTTCAGCGATGGCAGCCCGCCTCAGCCTATGACTGGGTTTTGAGTTATGCGGCGAGGTTTACTTGCGACATAGCGCGCGTAACTGTGTCTAACAGTTCTTGTGGCTGCACTGGTTTGCGCATGAATTCAAACACTTTGAGATCAGCGGCGCGAAGCTGCGTAGAGCGTTCAACGTCAGCCGTCACCATCACATAAGCGGCTTTTGATCCCATGATTTGCAGAGTCTCAACCACGTCGAGGCCATTCTTCACACTGCCTAAGCGGAAATCGAACAGGCCCATCGCGAAGGTTTGATCAACAGCAAATTCGACAGCACTTTCAGGGTCGGAAAAGCCTTTTACTTTGTAACCGCAATCGGCCAGAAGCTCGGCAACGCTGGTGAGCAAATCGACGTCATCGTCTAAAATTAGAATGTCGATGTCTTTTTTGGCGGCGGTCATGAGAAGTTCCCTTTTTTCCACCATGGCAGGGAATGATTGCAAAGGACTTACGGCATTTGCTAAAATTCTAACGGTCTTGCAATTAACTGTGAATTGCCCGTGCGCTTACGGCCATGGCAGCTTCTTTGACCGCTTCCGACAAGGTGGGGTGGGCGTGGCAGGTGCGGGCTAAATCCTCGGCCGAACCACCAAATTCCATCAGCACCGCAACCTCGTGAATAAGCTCACCAGCTTGAGCGCCCACAATGTGGCAACCTAGAACTTTGTCGGTTTTGGCATCGGCCAGAATTTTAACAAAACCGTCGGTTGTTTGGTTGGCTTTGGCCCGGCCATTGGCCAGGAACAGGAACTTTCCGGCTTTATAGATTACACCATCGGCTTTGAGTTCGTCTTCAGTTTTGCCCACGCTTGCCACTTCTGGTGACGTGTAAACGACAGCGGGGATCACTTCATAATTTACGTGGCCGGCTTGGTTTGCAAGAAGTTCAGCTAAAGCCACACCTTCATCTTCAGCCTTGTGAGCGAGCATGGGGCCTTTGATCACATCACCAATGGCATAAACATTTGCGAGCGACGTGTTGTACTGATCACCCACTTCGATGCGGCCACGGGAATCGCGTTTAATACCGGCTTCATCGCAGCCCAAGCCATCTGTATAAGCGTTGCGGCCAATGGCCACGAGCAACACATCAGAGTTTAGAGTTTCGGCGGTGCCGCCTGCTGCTGGCTCCACGGTGAAGGACACATCTTTGGCGGAGGCTTTAGCGCTTGTCACTTTAAGGCCTAGCTTGAAAGTGAGCCCCTGCTTTTCCAGCAAGCGCTGCAAAGCCTTGGCCGCGTCTAAATCCATGCCGGGGAGTATACGGTCGAGAAATTCAATGACAGTGACTTTTGACCCAAGCCGCGCATAGACCGAACCGAGCTCAAGGCCGATCACACCTGCGCCAATGATGGTGAGGGTCGTTGGAATGACTTTAAGTTCAAGTGCGCCCGTGGATGACACAATGCGCTGCTCGTCGATTTCCACACCCTTGAGGCGGGCTACATCAGAGCCTGTGGCGATGATGATGGATTTGCTTTCGACAATCTGGCCAGCCACTTCAACTTTGCCAGTGCCCAGTATTTTACCAGTGCCGCGGATCACATCCACTTTGTTTTTCTTCAGTAGAAAATCAATGCCCTTGGTGTTGCCATCAATGGCTTCTTGTTTGAAACCCATCATTTTTGGGAAATCAATTTTACTGGTTGCAATGATGCCCATTTTGGCAAAGCTATGCTGGCTTTCGGCATAGAGTTCTGAGGCGTGCAGCAATGCTTTGGACGGAATGCAGCCCACATTCAAACAGGTGCCACCATGGGTGGCATTTTTTTCAATAACAGCAACCTTCAGCCCAAGCTGAGCCGCGCGAATAGCGCAGACATAACCGCCGGGGCCGGTGCCAATGATGGTGACGTCGTAGGTCATGGTTTTCTCCATAAGATATCTCGTCATTCCCGCGAAAGCGGGAATCTAACTTCTAGTTCAGTTGCTTACTCAAAGTTGGATTCCCGCTTTCGCGGGAATGACGGTTAATCGGTTGAGGGAGTTAGAGATCGAGTAGTGCCCGTTGTGGGTCTTCCAAAGTTTCTTTCACGCGCACCAAGAAGGTCACGGCCTCTTTGCCATCGACAATGCGGTGATCATAGGAGAGTGCCAGATACATCATCGGGCGGATCACCACTTGGCCATTCATGGCAATTGGGCGCTCTTGAATTTTATGCATTCCTAAAATGCCAGATTGTGGGGCATTCAAAATCGGCGTGCTCATCAGTGAGCCATAGATGCCGCCATTGGAAATGGTGAAGGTGCCGCCTTGCATATCGGAAATTTGCAATAGGCCATCGCGGGCCTTTTTGCCGTAAGCGGCAATGGACTTTTCTATGCCGCTGAACGAGAGCA
This sequence comes from Hyphomicrobiales bacterium, assembly GCA_031416755.1. Taxonomy (GTDB): domain Bacteria; phylum Pseudomonadota; class Alphaproteobacteria; order Rhizobiales; family Aestuariivirgaceae; genus Aestuariivirga. Next base: position 31,742 of record JANOUE010000120.1, on the reverse strand, counting down.
TATCCGCATCGCGCAGCACCGGAACCACAAGGCCCTTATCGGTGCCCACGGCTACGCCCACGTGATAATAATTTTTATAGACCATGTCTTCGCCATCAATTTCGGCATTCACAGCGGGCACATCTTTTAAGGCTTGAATGCAGGCTTTGACAAAGAAGCTCATGAAGCCCAATTTTATGCCGTGCTTTTTCTCAAACACTTCTTTGTATTGATTGCGTAATGCCATCACGTTGGTCATATCCACTTCGTTGAAAGTGGTGAGCATGGCGGCGGTGTTTTGCGCATCCTTCAAACGCCGCGCGATGGTTTGGCGCAATCTCGACATTTTTACGCGCTCTTCAGAACCGCCTGAAACGCGTGGTGCAGTCGGTGTTGCAAGAGGAGCGGGCGCTGCTGGTTTTTCTAATGTGGCAATTACATCACCTTTTTCAAGTTTGGCGACAATGTCGCCGGTGGTAATGCGGCCATCTTTGCCGGAACCTGAAATTGCGGTTGGGTTCAAATTGCTTTCAACCACGGCTTTGCGCACAGCGGGAGACAATGGAATTTCTGTGGCCTTGGCAGAGGCAGGTGCTGCTGCAATGGGTGCGGCCGCTTTTGGCGCTTCTACTCCGGCGGAACCTTCAGCAATAGAGCCTAACAAAGCGCCGATCAGCACCGTTGCGCCCGAAGCGGCATTGATTTTTTCAAGCTTGCCTGATGCGGGTGCTGGCACTTCCACAGTCACCTTATCAGTTTCCAGCTCCACCAGCGGCTCATCGGCTTTTACAAAGTCGCCTTCATTTTTGAACCATTTGGCAATGGTGGCTTCAGTTACGGATTCGCCAAGGGTTGGCACTCGAATATCTTTGCTCATGATTTTTTCCTTAGGCAAACGCTTCGTCGAGGAAGGCTTTGAGTTCTTTCAGATGGCGGCTCATTAAGCCAGTGGCGGTGGAGGCTGATGCTGCTCTTCCCACATAACGGGGCCTCGGGTTTTTCACTTTGATGAAATCCAACACGCGCTCTAAATTGGCTTGTGCAAAGGACCATGCGCCCATGTTCAAAGGCTCTTCCTGACACCAGACAAATTCAGCTTTTGGGAAGCGAGCGAGTTCTTGCGCCAGTGCTTTATGAGGCCAAGGGTAGAGCTGTTCGACGCGCAGTAGATAAATATCATTCAGGCCGCGCTTTTCGCGCTCTTCATACAGGTCATAATAAACTTTGCCGGTGCAGAGAATGACACGGCGGATTTTATCATCTTTGACCAACCTGATTTTTTCGCTCTTCAAGAGTTCAGCATCATCCCACAACAAGCGGTGGAAGGTTGATTGCTCGCCCATTTCTTCCAGTGTTGAAACACAGCGCTTGTGCCGCAACAGTGATTTTGGCGTCATGATAACCAGGGGTTTACGAATGTCGCGCTTCAATTGGCGGCGCAGGATGTGGAAGTAATTTGCTGGGGTGGAGCAATTAGCAACTTGCATATTATCTTCAGCACACATTTGGAGGAAGCGTTCCAAACGTGCCGATGAATGTTCCGGCCCTTGGCCCTCATAGCCATGTGGCAGCAAGCACACGAGGCCCGACATGCGGAGCCATTTGCGTTCTGCTGATGAAATAAACTGATCGAAAATAACTTGCGCGCCATTGGCAAAGTCGCCGAACTGCGCTTCCCACAATACGAGGGCATTGGGTTCTGCCAGCGAATAGCCATACTCAAATCCAAGGACTGCTTCTTCAGAAAGCATCGAGTTGATCACTTCGATTTTGGTTTGTTGTGCGCGCACCAAATGATTGAGCGGCGTGTAGCGCTTTTCCGTCACTTGATCGACCAGTACGGCATGGCGCTGCGAGAAGGTGCCGCGTTGCACGTCTTGACCAGAGAGGCGGATTTTATAGCCCTCTTGCAACAAGGTGCCATATGCGAGGCTTTCTGCCGAAGCCCAATCTATGCCAGCGCCATCATCAATCATTTTACGCCGCGCATCTAAAACGCGCGTCATGGTTTTATGCGGCGTGAATGATTTTGGAAGCTTGGTGAGTTTGAGGCCCATCTCTTTGAGTTTCTCAATCGGATAACCTGTCTGTCCGCGCCGCGCATCATCTTGATCGGCAGCAGCCTTCATGCCCGCCCAACGGCCATCCAGCCAATCGGCTTTATTGGCTTTATAATCGGTGGCAACCGATAGAGCATCATCAAGGTTCTTGCGGTAAGCTGCCTTCATCATCACAAATTCAGGCGCAGTGATGGTGCCATCGGCGATCAGGCGTGCGCCATAAAGTGCAACCACATTTTGATGGGTGCTAATTTTTTTATACATGAGCGGCTGGGTGAAGCTTGGCTCATCGGTTTCATTGTGGCCAAAGCGGCGATAACAGAACATATCGATGACCACCGGCTTTTTAAATTTCTGGCGGAATTCCATGGCCACTTTGGCGGCAAAGACCACGGCTTCAGGATCATCGCCATTGACATGGAATATTGGCGCTTCAATCATCTTCGCAATATCAGAAGGATAAGGCGATGAGCGCGACCATAAGGGCGATGTGGTGAAGCCAATTTGATTGTTGACGATGAAGTGAATGGAGCCACCAGAACGGTGACCCTTCAAACCGGAAAGCCCAAAGCATTCGGCAATCACCCCTTGGCCAGCAAAGGCGGCATCACCATGGATCAGCAGAGGCAATACGGTGGTGCGTTCTTTATCGCCTTTTTGATCTTGCTTGGCGCGGGCTTTTCCTAAAACTACGGGATCAACAATTTCCAAATGTGAGGGGTTGGCAGTCAGCGACAAGTGAACAGTGTTGCCATCAAACACGCGGTCGGATGAGGACCCTAAATGATATTTCACATCGCCCGAACCTTCCACATCATCTGGCGTTGATGAGCCGCCTTGGAATTCATGGAAGATAGCCGAGAAAGGCTTTGACATCACGTTAGCCAAAACATTCAAGCGCCCACGGTGGGCCATGCCGAACACGATATCAGTCACACCCAACTGGCCGCCGCGCTTGATGATTTGTTCAAGGGCTGGAATCATCGATTCACCACCGTCCAAACCAAAGCGCTTGGTGCCCACATATTTCACATTGAGAAAGGACTCAAAACCTTCGGACTCAATGAGTTTATTAAGAATGGCTATCTTACCTTCCTTCGTGAAGATGATTTCCTTGTCCGGCCCTTCAATGCGCTCTTGCACCCAGGCTTTCTGGCCTGGGTCAGTGATGTGCATAAACTCCACACCAATGGTGGAGCAATAGGTGCGTTTTAGAATTTCAATAATCTGACGAATGGAGCCTTTTTCGAGGCCCAAAACATTGTCGATAAAAATTGGACGGTCGAGATCGGCTTCGCCAAAACCATAAGAGGCTGGATCAAGTTCCGGGTGTTGCACAGGAGCTTTGAGTTGCAATGGATCAAGATCGGCCGCCAAGTGTCCACGCATGCGGAAAGCTCTGATCATCATCAAAGCGCGCACTGAATCCAGTGTGGCTTTGCGCACATTTTCGGCCAGCACGGGGGCAGCAGACGGAGCTGCACCCGTGGCAACTTTGGCGCGGGCTTCAATTTTGGGAGCGAGGGTTTTTTCGTAAAGTGCCCAATTGCCGTCAAGGGCTGCTGTAAGTTCATCGGCGGGCTTTACCGGCCAATCTTGCCTTGCCCATGACGGGCCACTATTGCTGGTCTCATCTTCGCCAAAAAGAGCATATGAGTTTTCAAATGCCGCTTGCGGGTCGGGTTTATTCATCGTGCCGTCCTTCAGTTCCGCCCGGCTTACTGCGCAATCGCAGTCATGCCGGTGGGCACAATCGCCCGTGTTACTCTTGGTCGTTCTAGATTTTAAATAAGACTAATTAATTATTTCTGCAATGCCTTCAACAGGGTTTCACCTAAAAGTGCGGGCGAATCTGAAACAAAAATGCCAGCGCGCTTCATGGCTTCCACTTTGGAGCCGGCATCGCCCTTGCCGCCGGAGATAATCGCACCGGCATGGCCCATGCGGCGGCCCGGAGGGGCAGTTCGGCCAGCAATGAATCCCGCCATCGGCTTTTTCACTTTATTGGTGCGGATGAACTCCGCTGCATCTTCCTCCGCCGCGCCGCCAATTTCACCGATCATAATAATCGACTGGGTTTCTGGATCAGCGAGGAACATTTCCAGCATATCAATAAATTCAGTGCCTTTCACCGGGTCACCACCGATGCCCACTGCTGTGGTTTGGCCAAGGCCAGCCCGCGTGGTCTGGAACACGGCTTCATAAGTGAGGGTGCCAGAGCGCGAGACAATGCCGACACTGCCCTTCTTGAAAATATTACCCGGCATAATGCCAATTTTGCATTCATCGGGGGTGAGAACGCCTGGGCAATTTGGCCCGATGAGGCGCGATTTGGAGCCGGTTAAAGCGCGTTTCACTTTCACCATATCCAAAACTGGAATGCCTTCAGTGATACAAACGATCAAAGGAATTTCCGCATCAATGGCTTCGAGAATGGCATCGGCTGCAAATGGCGGTGGCACATAAATCACGCTCGCATCTGCACCCGTGGTTGTGCGCGCTTCCATCACGGTGTTGAAAACCGGAACGCCCAAATGCGTGGTGCCGCCCTTGCCGGGGGTCACACCGCCTACCATTTTGGTGCCGTATTTAATCGCCTGCTCGGAATGAAAGGTGCCGGCTTCGCCGGTGAAGCCTTGGCAAATGACTCTGGTGCTTTTAGTGACGAGGATAGACATTATGCGGCGTCCTTTACAGCTTTAACAATTTTTTGCGCAGCATCGTTCAAATCATCGGCGGGAAGAACATTCAGCCCTGAATCTGTTATGATCTTTTTGCCCAGTTCCACATTGGTGCCTTCAAGCCGCACCACCAGTGGAACCTTCAGCCCCACATCACGCACGGCGGCCACCACACCTTCGGCAATCACATCGCATTTCATGATGCCACCAAAGATGTTCACGAGAATGCCTTTGACGCGGGCGTCAGCAGTGATGATTTTGAAGGCGGCAGTTACTTTTTCTTTGGTGGCCCCTCCACCTACGTCGAGGAAGTTTGCGGGTTCAGCACCGTAAAGCTTGATGATGTCCATGGTGGCCATTGCTAAACCAGCACCATTCACCATGCAGCCAATGGAGCCATCCAAGGCCACATAGGAGAGATCATATTTCGAAGCTTCGATTTCTTTGGGGTCTTCTTCGGTGAGATCGCGCAAGGCCACTATATCAGGATGACGCATCAGCGCGTTTGAATCGAAGTTTACTTTGGCGTCGAGGCAAATCAATTGATTGTCCTTGCTCACCACCAGCGGATTGATTTCAAGCAGGCTCATATCGGTTTCAATAAAGGCCTTGTAAAGTTGGCCCATCATCTTGCCTGCTTGCTTGGCAAGATCACCTTCAAGCTTCAGCGTATTGGCGATGCGGCGGCCGATATAAGGTTGATAGCCCGCGGCGGGATCGACATGAATGGTGATGATTTTTTCAGGCGTATTGTGGGCCACATCCTCAATGCTCATGCCGCCTTCGGTGGAGGCAATGAAAGCCACGTTGGAGGTTTCGCGATCTACTAACATCGAGAGGTATAATTCACGCGCAATGGCAGTGCCTTCTTCGATGTAAAGCCGTTGCACCAGCTTGCCTTCAGGACCAGTTTGCGGGGTAATCAGTGTCATGCCCAGAATGCGGGTCGCTTCGGTTTTCACGTCAGCGATGGATTTTACAACTTTCACACCGCCGCCAAGCCCGCGCCCGCCCGCGTGGATTTGCGCTTTCACCACCCACACCGGGCCTGGTTGGGCTTCTGCGGCTTTCACTGCTTCTTCAACTGTGAAGGCCGCTGTGCCTTTGCCAGTGACGACGCCAAATTTGCGTAAGAGTTCCTTGGCCTGATATTCGTGGATGTTCATGTCGTCCCTCGCCTTTTGCCTTATCCTTCGAGGCCGCTTTGCGGCACCTCAGGATGAGGGTTAATTCTCATGCCTCATGCTGAGGTGCATTGCATTTGCAATGCCTCGAAGCATCAGGCCAATTCCGGTGCTAAAGTTTTTGCCGCCGCCATCAAGCCATGCACGGCATCGACTGATTTTTGGAAGCCGGCTTTTTCTTCGGCATTCAACTGCACTTCAACTATGCGCTCCACGCCGTTTTCACCAATCACAATCGGCACACCCACATAGGTGCCGCTCACGCCATATTGTCCGGTGAGATGGGCTGCACAAGGCAGCACGCGCTTGAAATCTTTTAAGTAACTTTCAGCCATGGCAATGGCAGATGAAGCAGGGGCGTAATAGGCCGATCCGGTTTTCAAGAGGCCCACAATTTCTGCACCGCCATCTCTTGTGCGCTGAACGATTTGATCGATTTTTTCCTGGGTGCTCCAGCCCATTTTTACGAGATCAGGAACTGGAATGCCAGCGACAGTGGAATAGCGTGTCAGTGGCACCATGGTGTCACCATGACCACCCATCACGAAGGCGTTTACGTCCTTGACTGACACTTTGAATTCTTCAGCGAGAAAATGTTGGAAGCGGGCTGAATCCAAAACACCTGCCATGCCGATCAACATATGCGTTGGAAGACCGGAAAATTTTTGTAAAGCCCAGACCATCACATCCAGCGGATTGGTGATACAGATCACAAAGGCATCGGGGGCATGGGCTTTGAGACCTTCACCCACCGACTTCATCACTTTGAGATTAATGCCCACCAGATCATCACGGCTCATGCCGGGTTTGCGTGGCACGCCGGCGGTAACGATGCACACATCGGCACCAGCAATAGCTTCATAAGAATTTGCGCCGGAGAGCTTTGCATCAAAGCCTTCAACACCACCAGATTGGCTGAGGTCGAGTGATTTTCCTTGGGGCAGGCCTTCGGCTATATCGAATATAACAATATCACCCAGTTCTTTAAGAGCAGCGAGATGAGCCAATGTGCCCCCGATCATACCGCCGCCAATTAACGCAATTTTCTTACGTGCCATACCCCAAACCCCTCGTGTTTTGTCTCGAAATTTTGGCTTCTGTAGACCCGTTGCAAGTTTGCATCAAGAAGAGATTGGTGAGTTAGGCCCCTCACGTCACGTCGTTTTCCACCAACTGGCTGATTGCATCTCTTGAAGTCTGGAGGCTGTTCGCAGAAATTCTGCCTTGTGGTAGCCGGTTGTGCAGAGCTGCTCAGGCTTGGCTGCAGCAGAGGCGACTAGCCGTGTTCTCGCGTCATAAAATGTGTCAATCATCAGAATAAAGCGCTTGGCTTCATTGCGTTGGCTCGGCTTGAAAATTGGAATCTTATCTACAAAAACTGTCCGGAAATTTTTAGCTAGAGCCAGATAGTCCGGGGCAGCCAGAGGTTTTTCGCAGAGGTCAGAAAAATCAAATCTGGCGCAAGCATGCGCCGCATGGTTCACATGGAGCTTGCGGCCAAGGAATTCTAAATCCGTGGGTTGGCCAACACTCCCGTCGGTCAGGTCATTCCAAAGCTGGTCCATCGCAACATCGGCAGTTTCACCCAGCGGTGTCAGGTAGGTTTGGCGTGTTGCAATGCGACCCAAGCGATAATCAGTGCCAGCACTGAGATGCAACACAGATAAATCACTCTTGAGTTTGGCAATGAACGGCAGAAACAAATGACGGTTCAAGCCCTCTTTATAAAGCTGATCTGGCGCCAGATTTGACGTTGTGACAAAACAAACATCGCGCTTGCGCAAGGCTTCGAATAAGCGCCCCATAATCATGGCATCAGCAATGTCGCTGATTTGCATTTCATCTAAACATAGCAACTCGACTTCCGCCGAAATCTCATCAGCGATACTCGAAATAACGTCATCTGATTTCAGTGTGGCGCGTTTGGCGTGAACTTCTTGCATGAAGGCGTGAAAATGGCTGCGGCGTTTTTTTGCGTTTTTAATGCTCGCAAAAAACAAATCCATCAGCATGGTTTTGCCGCGCCCAACCTCGCCCCAGATATAGAGGCCGCGTGGTTTGGCGGGTTTTGTAAACAAGAGTTTTTTGAAAAATGTTCGGCGTTTGGGCGCATTCAAATGAGTGGCAAGGCTTTCAAGCTTCTTCACCGCTGCGCGTTGCGGGCCATCTGCTTTGATTCTGCCAGTTTGCAGCAAGGCTTCGTAACTTGTGGTCAGGCTCATAGCAGCGTTATTGGAAGAGCTCAATCAAATTGGCAAGTGGTTTACTTTTTCGAAGAAATATCTCAGCAATGTAATGTGGCCAGCCGTTATCGCAACATACCCAAAAGCAGTGATGCAAAGTTGCAATGTGCTCAGTGGAACCAAGCCTGCATCAATGTTGCGAGATTTCAAATTTGCCAGTATCGCCATGCCACCAAAAAGCACTAAAATGAATTGGCTATAGTGAAATCCGATTGCGACAATGATAGCTCCAACCGCCATTAAACCGTAATGTGCGTTCTTGCCGATGATGCGCGCAAAGACCGATCTGAGTGCAATACCCCCGTCCAAGGGCTCTGCTGGGATTAGATTGAACAAGTTTACAGCGGCAGTCATAATGCCAAGTGAATAGAGAAACGGCACCATTTGATTGCCGGTGAGCAGGTGTCCAGCGCACACCAAGGTGAGCAGGATTGAAAATCCCGGCCCCATCAAAGCTGCAAATACGGCCTGACCTTGCGATTCATGTGGCAAGCGCGGCACAGCAACTGCCCCTAGAAACGGCAGAAAAATCATGCGGCCCCAAGGCTGGCCCATGAGCCTGAATGCAAGTAGGTGGCCAAGTTCATGGATGAATAGTGAAAAGACCAAAAGCAGAGCCAAGATGGGGCTTAGGATAAGTGCAAAAGCAGCTATTGTGAAAATGCCGGTGACCAAAGCCACTAAAGCCGATATGATGTAATAGGGGCGCTCATTGGGAACTCCGGTTTCTGCAATCCCTTTCAGACGAAAGGCACCGCTCCAAAGATCTGCACGAGCAATAATTTGAGCGAGCAACGAACGTGAGCCCCAATGATAGGCGGTTTTCAATCTGGTGCCGCCATTTTCAGAGACCAAATAATGGGTAATTTTAAGAAGTTCATTTTTCTGCTGATTGCTTGGAATACCGCAGCGCTGCAAAACAATAGTTTGATTTTCGATGCGTTCAGCGATCCGGAATAATGCTGCTGCTGGGCGCTGCGTTCCGTTCATAAGAGTTGTTGAATAAGTTTTGCGGTAGATTTGGTTTTCAGCATCAACCAAATCAGACTGCACAATGGTGCGGCCCAAATTTTCAACCTTGCCGTCGTGAATATCTACTAGCGACCACACTTTTTCCATGCTGGCATTGATCCACAATGATGTGCGCGGCGTGACTTTGGCTCTTAGACCAAAGAGCGCCATTAACAGCAGAGTGAGCGGAACTTCGGGGCCAAGATTTGAAAAAATACTAAACATGAATGCACTTTCTGATCAGTGTTAAACTGTAAGCGAGAAAGTCTTAACAGGGCGAAAACAGGACCTTATTTTTCAATAAGGGCCACCTGTGGGCTGGCATGGCGGGGCAGGTGACCGCTTTGGCGTGGGTCATCATGCAGTTCGACCATAAGGGCATAGGGTTTGAAGCCTGAGCGCTGGTAGAAGCCTATCGCATTGGGGTGATCAAAGTGGCAGGTGTGAACCCAAAACCGATTGATTGGTTTGGCCCAGGCTTTGGCGATTGCGACATTCATCAAAGCGCGGCCAAGACCAGAACCGATGGCCTCTTTGGTGAGGCCAAAAAATGCCAGCTCGCAGTTTGGCATGGCAGTGAAATTTAATTCCAGAATGCCGATAGCGGTTTCATTTTTGTAATACGCATAAGATTCGATTTGTGGGTTGCTCAGTATGGTCGCCAATTTTTCATCAGGCATAATAGCGCGGGAGAACCACATATTATCAATGCCCACTTTGCTGAACAGGGCGCGGTAGGCCTTGAGATCATCTGGATCAACCACACGCAATGAAAAATCCGCAGGTAGGGCTTGTGGCCCGACTTGCGGATTTGCATGCATTTCCAGACAAGTGACAATATTCGCCAGCTTGCCCGGCGGCAGATCATAATAGCCGTTGGGGAGGTTTAGCGTTGCCAATTTTACCGCATGGTTGGAATGGAGAACTGCGCGCCTTCTTTGGTGCCAGATGGCCAGCGCGATGTGACGGTTTTGGTTTTGGTGTAGAACCGGATTGAATCTGGGCCATGTTGATTGAGATCACCAAAGCTCGAAGATTTCCAGCCGCCAAAGGTGTGATAGGCCAATGGCACCGGAATTGGCACGTTAATGCCAATCATGCCCACTTGCACTTTGGCCGCAAAATCACGCGCTGCATCGCCATCACGGGTATAGATTGCAACGCCATTGCCATATTCATGATCGTTGCACAGGCCCAAAGCTTCTTCGTAAGTTTTGGCGCGCAAGACACCCAGAACTGGTCCGAAGATTTCTTCTTTATAAATGCGCATATCTTTGGTGACATTGTCAAACAAGGTGCCGCCGAGGAAAAAGCCATTTTCGTAGCCTTGCATTTTAAAGCCACGGCCATCAACGGCCAGCGTTGCGCCTTCTTTAACGCCGATATCTATGTAACCGCGCACCCGGTCTAAGGCCATTTTGGTCACCAGCGGGCCGTAGTCGGCTTCACGGTCAGTGGAAAGCCCTACTTTGAGTTTTTCAACGCGTGGGATAAGCTTGGCCATTAACGCATCTGCTGTTGCTTGACCTACAGGTACGGCCACGGAAATCGCCATGCAGCGCTCGCCTGCCGAGCCGTAACCAGCGCCAATGAGGGCATCAACGGCTTGGTCCAAATTTGCATCGGGCATGATCACCATGTGGTTTTTTGCACCACCAAAGCATTGCGCGCGTTTTCCAGTGGCGGTAGCACCGGCGTAGACATATTGGGCAATGGCGGTAGAGCCGACAAAGCCTACGGCTTTAATATCGGGATCTTGCAGTATGGCATCGACGGATTCCTTATCGCCATTCACCACGTTGAGAATACCTGGCGGTAGGCCTGCTTCTAAAAACAATTCGGCAATGCGCATGGGGCAAGACGGATCACGCTCTGATGGCTTCAAAATGAAAGCATTGCCCACAGCAATGGCGGGCGCGCATTTCCATAAAGGGATCATGGCGGGGAAATTAAATGGCGTAATACCGGCCACCACGCCTAAGGCTTGGCGCATGGAATACATATCAATGCCGGGGCCAGCGCCATCGGTGAATTCACCTTTGACCAAATGTGGAACGCCACAGGCAAACTCAGCCACTTCCACACCGCGTTGCAAATCGCCCAGAGCATCGGGCACGGTTTTGCCGTGTTCTATTGAAATGAGCGTGGCTAATTCTTCGCGGTGCTTGTTAACAAGGTCTACGAATTTCATCATTACGCGGGCGCGGAACTGGGGGTTCTTGGCGGCCCAAGCGGGCTGGGCTGCCTTGGCATTTTCAACGGCGGCGCGGAGTTCGGCAGCACTGGCCAGCGACACTTTGGCCTGAACTTCGCCAGTGTTGGGATTGTAGATGTCGGCAAAGCGGCCTGAAACACCTTGCACGTGCTTGCCATTGATAAAGTGACCAATTTCCTTGACCATGTGATGTACTCTCTAGTTTGATGTGATGAGCGAATTTACCAGAAGCTTCTGCTATATACGAGATGAAATAGAATTGGAATGAACAAATCATTCCTGCGACAAAATAGAATTTTCGTTCTATTTTTCGAGCTGCACGACCAAATCTTCGAGCGCTCTAAGGATGAGTTCTAAGTTTGCCAAGTAATGCACTTCGCGGCCGACGCGCTTCTGAATTAGAATGTTGCGCAAGGTCATATCCTTTAAGTGAAAGGACAAAGTGGGTGGAGCGATGTTTAAGGCTTCGGCAATTTTGCCAGCGGCCATGCCGGTTGCGTTTTCTGTTTTGGAGAGTGACGCAAGAAGCTTCAATATCTCTAATCGAGTCACTTGGCCAACCGAGCCAAACACCTCTGAAAGTTGTTTTGTTTCCATGATTCAACTATTCATGAATTCTACAAATTTCAAGAGGTTGCAGGTTATTTTTATTATTTTAGGTTAATCGAAGGGATCCAGACGTAACCGTCATCATCTAAAATCATCGCTTCGCGTAAACCATGGGGTTTGTCCAAGCTGCCTGCCAGCACAGTATAGCCTGATTCTCTGGCTTTAGCTTCACTCAAATCAGGGTCGCAATCGTAACAGCGCAGTTCTACGCCAATACCGCGTGCATCCTCGGAGCTGAGACTGCCACTTAAGGGATTGTCGCGATAGGTTTCATGGCCGTGAAACATAAAGTCCCCGCCATGCAATTTCATTGCCGCAAAGTTGGGCGTTCTAAAAAATACCGTAGCGCCCAAAACGCGCTCGGCAAAGTGCACACTTCGTGTCACATCTTTAACAATTAAATTGAACCCAAGTCCGCGCAAGGACTTGCCATAATCGCCAGCCGAAATTGGCGTGCCGCCAGACATGCGTCAGTTAACCACCACTTCGCCGTGGTGAAAATCATGTTCTGCATGGAAATAGCTCACTGCACAGGATGGAATATTGCAGGGAAATTTCACACCTTTCTGGCGCAGCGCAAGTAAAAAGAATGCAGTGGCATCGGTTGCAAGGCCTGGCACGTCGACAAAATCATCATCATCTAAGGCAGCGTTGATGCGGGAAGCTGCTTCTTGCAGCAAATGATCAGCGCGCTTGCGGCCAAGGGCACAGGTTTCGCGCCAATTCTCAAGCAAGTCACTGCGCTTAAGTTCAATCACCATCTCTTCCTCGAGCAGCAAGGGAAGATTGCCTCGTGCTCTGATGTCATGAATGGGCGAGCCCAATTTTGCTGTTTCAGGACAAGACACCGTGAAATCGGCACACTCAACAGATGGCTTACGCATGATACACCTCAACTGACGCTTGGAATCTTGCGCTCAGGAAGTTGCAAAATCGTTAACCGGGTTTTGCGGCCCGCAGCCAGTTTTGCTGGTAGGATTCCAGGTTTTGCAATGTTGCGGATTTGATCGTGTTGAGTTCAATGTCGATATGGGGCAACCCGGCATTCTGCATCAAAGCCAGGCATGCAGCACCAGCGGCGGTGCCGTCGCGCAGATCAGATGCAGAGGTGATTTGAGGGAAGCGTATTTGAGCCAAGATCGCTAAAAACACACCGTGCTTAGAAAACGGGCCATCGACGATAATCTGATTGGTCGATGACACGGCATCAAGTTGAGCTGAAACCATCTGAGCGCAATAAAGTGCTGCGAGGCTCGCCCACTCGGCTGAGTTCTGCGGAGCGGGACCACTGATATGGCCTTTGTTGCCGGTGTTGGGGATGGGCCCGCCTGAATCGGTAAAACTGGGAAGTGCCATGGTTCCAGCATTGATCAGTTTTTGCACCACACCCAAATCTGCTAAATCTGCAGCGGCACCTCGCGAGAGAACTTCCAATTCCTTGCCGCCGAAAAACCGGCTGCAGGAAACGGTGCGGCCCAGCACATCGGTGTTGGTGTTGGTGTCTTTGGTGTGATCAAGTTTAGAAATATCGGCCGCACTGTTAAAGCTGATCACCCAAGTGCCAGTCGAGAGCAGTGTGAAATTTTCAAGTCCGCCTGCGAGATAACGCAAATAATTTGCATTAGAATCGTGAACGCCTGCGAGAACACTTGCTTCACCGCGGAAATTGGTGCCGGCATATTCCGCGCGCAACTGGCCAAGTCGCTCCCAGGCTTGGCGCAAGGGCGCATAAGATTTTGCCCAGCCCTGAGCAATCGCAAGCGTTGAGGGTGCTGTCGTATTCACATTGAGCAACTGGGATTGGCAGGCCATTGACGAAATTTCTGTGCAGGCAACACCGGTTAGCCGGTACGCAATATATTGAATCCATGGCAAGATGGTTTTCACAGTTGCAAATTTCGTGGGGCTTAAGCTTTGCTGCCAGAAAATCTGCAAGCCATGCGTTAGTGCCATCGGCAATAATGTACAGTAGACTTCGGAAAAGGGCGGCTCTCGTTTTTTATATGCAGAAATAATATCTGCGGGCGGCTCTGAGGCATAATCCATAAGCGGAAAGGCCAACTCGCCATTGTCCTCCAGCAGAGCGATGCAAGCTCCATGGGCGCATGGCACAATTACATCCACCGGCAAAATTGCATCGAGTTCCGGTAAAGCAGACTTCAGAAAATCCATGATTGGTTCGGCGTCGATGATTTTGTAATCGGCACCGAGGCGGTGACTGCTGGCGATTTTTCGCTCAGCGATAATTTTCAAGTCTGCTGAAAAAAGAATTGCTTTGGTGTTGGTGTAACCCACATCCACAACTACAAGCCCACGAAGAATTTTATTTTTCATGACTTGATAATTTCACGGCCCGTGGCTGGACGCAACAGCCGATATGATGTTATCGCTCCATCATCAACAAGGAGCTATCATGGCAATGCTGAAACATCTCGAACTGCGCAAACAGGTGATCGAAATTTGTCTGGCTATGAATGAGCAAGGAATCAACCAGGGCACATCGGGCAATGTGAGCGTTCGGGTGCCGGAAGGTTTTCTGATTACAGCTTCAGGTGTGCCTTACAAAAAAATGAAACCGCATCATATTGTTGCGATGGATTTGGATGGTGGTTATGAAGGCGAGTATTTGCCTTCAACTGAATGGCGCATGCATATGGATATTTTCAAAGCGCGCCCAGAAGCTGGCGCCATTGTGCATGTGCATTCAACATACGCCACGGCTCTGGCGTGCTTGCGCAAAGATATTCCGTGTTTTCATTATATGATGGGTGTGACTGGTGGCACCAGCTTGCGCGTGTCTCATTATGCAGAATTTGGCACGCAAGAGTTATCCGACACCATGCTTGAAGCACTGGAGGGTCGGTTCGGCTGTCTGCTTGCCAATCACGGTCAGATTTGTTTTTCTCACAATTTGGAAAAAGCTTTGTGGTTGGCAGGTGAGATCGAAACAAATTGCCACCAATATTGGGCGGCATCATTGGCCGGAAAACCCGTATTGCTCGATGAAAAGCAAATGGCCAGTGTTTTAAAGCGCTTCAAAACCTATGGCAGCCAGCCCGATGCTTTGAAAGCTGAGGATGTTTCAGCCCATGCGGTATTTGCTCCGGTGAGACGTGACATTGTAAAGACCAAGGAGCGCTAAGACTTCACGAGAAATAAAGTTTTTGTAATTGACAGCGCCGCAGTTTCGAACCTAGCATACATTTGTGTTCCGATAAGAACAAAAGTCACAAATGGGTAGCACGGTGGAAACTAGTTTAGAAAACAAGAATGCCACTTGGAGTAGATGGTTTAGAAGTAGCCTTACTTCCGAGCACCCTTTGCCGTGGCTTCTCCCTGCCTCGGCGTTGATGGTGGTGTTTGGCATGTATCCGCTGTTGGCAGCCGTCTGGTCATCTCTGCACCGCAAGAATCCCGTCACGCGCAAGGAAGTATGGGACCCACTTTATAACTGGATCAAGATTTTCAATGAACCGCGAATGTGGGACGCGCTGGTTAATACGTTGATGTACACGGGCATCGCCATTGTGTTTCAATTGGTTTTGGGAATGCTGATCGCCTTGTTGCTTGATTCAGATCGCAAGGGTTACGGCGTGATGCGCGCCATGATGACGCTGCCGCTGGTTATTCCACCTGCAGTTACTGCGATGATGTTCTTGCTCATGTTGAACGGCTCATTCGGCGTTATTGCAAAAGGTCTGATGGCCATCGGGCTGTTGCCGCCTGGTTACACAATTCTTGGCAATTACTCCACGGCCATGGCTGGTGTATTGCTGGCTGAAATTTGGCAGTGGACGCCCTTTATGGTGTTAATCATGCTGGCTGGGCTAAGGTCTCTGCCCAAGGAACCATTTGAAGCTGCAGCTATTGATGGTGCCACACCTGTGCAGGTGTTTTTCAAACTCACTTTGCCTATGATGTCGAAAGTTATTGCCATTGCTGTTCTCATTCGCGGCGTCGATTTATTGCGGGCATTTGATTATATTAAAGTGATGACGGATTCTGGCCCAGGCACCGCCACTGAAACCATGACAAGTTATGCCGGCCGGATTTATTTTGGCAATGCTGATTTCCCATTGGCATCAACAGTTGCCTTGCTGACCCTGATTTTGGTCATCGTTATTTCTACCGTTTTCATGAAGATTTTTAAGGTGAAGCTTTAATGGAATTGTCAAGACCATGGCAGGTTATACGCGATTTAGCTGCTGTGTTTGTGACGGCCCTTTTCATGTTTCCCATATTTTGGTGGGCGCTCACATCGATTAAGCCAATCTCTGCGGTTTTTGATAAGGACCGCGTTGTATGGTTTGATTTTAAACCAACGCTTATCAACTATGCAGTTACGCTGTTTGGTCGGTCGCGTTCGCAACTTGCCATTGATGATGGTTTGGGCATGGGGGTTGCTGGTGCAGATGCCTATGACTCGCGCTCATCGCTGCTTGATACGGTTGTAGTGTCAATTGGCGCAACGACCATTACAATGATCATTGCTGTTCTGGCGGCCTATGCTTTGTCGCGCATGCAGTTTCGCGGGCGTGCGGCGTTTCTGAATTGGGTGTTGGGCCAACGCTTCATGCCGCCCATCGCCATTATTTTTCCATTGGTTCTCACGTTTAAATTCGCTGGTATGCGGGACACCCAAAATTATTATCTTGGCTGGCTCAGTCTGATGCTGATTTATTCTTTGATGAATTTGCCGATTGCGGTGTTGCTGCTGAAATCATTCTTTGATGATGTTCCTAGAGATGTCGATGAAGCGGCGATGATTGATGGGGCAACCCGGTTTCAATCCTTCTCGAAGATTGTGCTGCCCATGGTGCGCGGTGGTGTGGCAGCTGCGGCCGTATTGTGTTTTGTGTTTTCATGGACAGAATTTTTGTTGTCCCTTTTTCTCACGACCGATATTCGAACTGTTCCGGTCAAAATTCAAACTTTTGTAACTTCCACTGGCAATGAATGGGGTTTTATCACCGCGCTGGGCACAGCATCCGTGATCCCTGGATTCATTTTCATTCTGCTGGTGCAACGCCATCTGGTCCGCGGGCTAACACTCGGCTCTCTAAAAGAGTGATCAAGCAGACGAGAAAAACCAACTCTAAATTTAACAAACAACATTTGGGAGGAAACCAAAATGAGTTTCACAGAGTATGATAAAAAGACGTTCCTCATCGACGCTGCCAATGACTTCACAGCGCGGCGCATTTCTAAGCGCTCGTTTCTGAAGAAAACAGCGCTGGCTGGCGTGGGCTTTTCAGCTTTCAACGTCGGCCTTTTGGGCAATTTGCGCAAAGACCGTAGCAGCCTGATCGGCTCACCCGCATGGGCTGAAGATATGGGCGATCCAGCTGTCAACCAATGGCTGAAGGATGTTGGCTCCAAATTTAAAGGTACCAAGATTCGCTATACGTCAGAAGCCACTCCGCCAACTGTGGTGCTTGATAAGCTGAAGGGCGAATTCACAGCTCTCACCGGCATTGAAGTGGAAATTGAAATTGTTCCATTGGAACAAGTTCTCGCCAAGGCGACGCAAGACGTGCAGGGCCAGCTTGGTTCTTATGACCTTTATTATCTCGATCAGTCATGGGTTGCTACTTTTGCGCAAGATACAGTTGATCCATTTGCCTACTATAAAGACAAGCCAGAGTTGGCAATGCCTGGCATGGATTGGGATGATTTCTCCAAGCCATTGGTGAACGGTTTGGCGCTTTATGAAGGCAAGTGGGCCGGTATTCCTTTCGACATTCCGATTATGACCACGATGTACCGTAAGGACATCTTGGATAAGCACAAGATCGCTCCGCCGAACACTACAGATGAATTTCTGGCCGCCGTGAAACTGATCACCGAAGCTGAAAAGAAAAACGGCATATTTGGTACCGGTCTTCAAGCCAAGTCAGGCCACTATTCGCTGAACTGTGATTGGACTCAGGTAGTTTGGAATGAAGGCGGTACGATTTTTGGAAAAGACAAGAAGTTCTCTGGCAATAATGCTGCTGGTGTTAAAGGCTTGCAATATTACCAAGAACTGCTGAAAAACTCGCCGCCAGAATCAACCAACTCCACGTGGGATGGTCAATGGCAGATGGGTGCTTCGGGTCAAATTGCGCTGGTCAATTCTTGGAGTGAATTCTTCCCGGGTTGGGATGCAGCCGATTCGAAAGTACAAGGCTTGTGGGAAGCCAAGCGCCCAGTTCGCGGTATGGTTCCATTTGCCACCACTGCGGATGCAGGGTTTGGTGAAATTCCGGGCGCTGCGCACCAAGGGGGTTCGATTCTTGGACTTTCCAAGTATTCGAAAAACCTCGATGCGGCTTGGATCTTCATGCAATGGGCTTGCTCGAAGGATATCATGACACGTTGCACATTGGGCGGTGGTTTTGCTCCAATGCGCTTGTCATCCTTCGCCGATCCTCGCGTGGTTGCCAAACAAGTCGTCGGCCCAGGCACCACACGCCACTTGCCTGTGGTTAAAGAGATCATCGACAATGACATGGCTTCCGAGCCAGATATGCCATTGTGGGCTGGTTTCTCGAACAATGAAATTCCAGTCAACTTGGGCAAACTGCTCACCGGACAAGATTACGGTGGTGATGCCAAGAAATGTATGGATGACATTGCCAGTCAAATCGACAAGGCTGTTGCAGACGCTGGCCTGTAATTTCTTACACTCATGTGGAGGCAGAATTTTTCTGCCTCCACTTTTTTGAATGACACCCATGAAACCTGAACTCGTCATTGGCCTTGATTCATCAACCACCGCGACGAAAGCGATTGCGTGGGATAGATCTGGGCATGTTGTGGCCGAAGGTCGCGCATCAGTTCCACTCAGCAATCCAAAGCCCGGTTGGTTTGAGCAAGATGTGAATGATTGGACGGGTGCAGCCGCAACAGCGCTTAAACAAATTGCAAAAAAAATTGATATGGTGCGCGTGGCGGCTGTGGCGATCGCTAACCAACGGGAATCTTTTGCGCAATTTGATGCCCAGAACAAAGCCTTGCGTCCCGGCACTTTATGGTTGGATGAGCGCTCACATGTTGAGACCAAAGAGCTTGCCGAAATTATTGGTGCACAGCATCTGCACGACATTTCAGGCAAGCCATCGGACATAACGCCGTGCATTGCGCGCTGCCGCTGGCTGGCGAAAAATTTACCCGCTGTTTGGAAGAAAACAGCAAAGACTGCTGAGGTGCATGGCGTTCTTGTGCATTTTCTCACAGGCCAATGGCATAGCTCGACGGCTTCGGCTGATCCGATGGGACTTGTTGATATGCGGCGCTATGATTGGTCAGATGAGTTGATCGGTCATGTTGGCCTGACGCGACAACAGTTGCCAAAGCTTTATCGTCCGGGTGATGTGATGGGGCAAGTTTCAAGTGCCGCGGCAAAACTCACTGGTCTCAAAGCCGGAACCTTCGTTGTGGCTGGTGGGGGCGATGGGCAATGTGCGGGCACTGGAGCCAATGTTTTTGTAAAGGGCCGCGCCTATCTCAATCTCGGCACTGCTGCGGTGTCAGGAAATTTTGGCACAGCCTATGCACATGACCCGATGTTTCGTACTCTGTGTGCTGTGGCCGAAGAAGGGTATATTTATGAAACTTGTAACCGCACGGGCACGTTTCTGGTGAACTGGATGGTTGAACGTCTGTTCAACATGGACACCGCAAAGAACCCTGGGATTTTTGAAACTCTGGAACGCGAAGCCATGACATCGCCAATAGGCAGCCGTGGCATAGCACTGGTGCCTTATTGGT
Source organism: Hyphomicrobiales bacterium (assembly GCA_031416755.1). Taxonomy (GTDB): domain Bacteria; phylum Pseudomonadota; class Alphaproteobacteria; order Rhizobiales; family Aestuariivirgaceae; genus Aestuariivirga. The sequence continues at coordinate 12,008 of JANOUE010000120.1, read as the reverse complement.
CGGGCTGCATGACGCCCTACTGGGATACTTCCGCACGGGGCCTGATTGCGGGCCTCTCTGGCAATCATACGCGCGGCGATGTTTACCGGGCCATTCTTGAAGGCATTGTGCTTGAGCAAGTGATGATGACCAATGGTGCTGAAGCGGCCAGTTCGCCCATTGACCATTACGTGATTATGGGTGGCGGAGCGCGCTCTGATTTCTGGTGTCAGATCATGGCTGATGCCTCAGGGCGTGATGTGAAGCGTTTGGAAACAGTTGAGGCATCTTCGCTCGGGGCAGCCATGGCTGCGGCCAAGGCCAGCAGGTGGTACAAAACCATTCCCGAAGCAGCGCTGAATATGTCGGGCAAGCCATCGAAAATATTCCGTGCACGGACGAAACAACACAAAGCCTACTCCGAACTGCTTTCGATTTACCGCGACTTGTGGCCGCAAGTTTCAACTTGGAATGCACGGATGCAAGAGTTTGCGAGGCAGCAAGCATGAGCGATTGGAATGCCCTCATCCGCGATGTTGTTGCCGGAGACTGGCGTGATCCTGAGACGGGTCTGGCTGCGATCATGCCGTTCGAGACTATTCGGATTGAGGAAGACTTGGATGGTGGCGCTGCTGATATGGTCGCACCGCTCAAACTCGGTCGCCGGATTGCGGTTGTTTGCGATAGCAACACACATGAAGCCATGGGCAAGCGTGTTGCCAAAGAGCTCAAAGCACTCGGCGTTGTTGATGAAATAGTTATGCCGAGTGCGACCTATTGCAACGAACCCACCATCGCTTTGATGCAAGATAAAACGCGCCATGCGGATTGCCTGGTGGTGGTAGGTTCTGGTTCACTTTCAGATGTCGTGAAATTTGCAACCTACAAAGACGGTCGCGAATATGTGAGCTTCCCAACGGCTGCTTCAATGAATGGCTATGCAGCCGGCACTGCTTCGGTAACGCTTGACAATGGCTACAAATCTTCGCTGGCGGCTCACGCCCCGAAGGGAATTTTCATTGACCTTAAAGTAAATGCAGCGGCACCCACTTGGCTTTCCGCGGCAGGTTTGGCAGATAGCATGTGCCGGCCAACAGCGCAGGTGGATTGGTGGGCTTCGCACAGACTGTTTGATAGTTTCTACTCTAACACACCCTATGCATTGCTGGCCGAAGATGAGCCGCGCATGATTGAGACTGCTGCTGGCCTTGCCACACAAGATGTAAAAGCCATGGGCCATTTGCACCGGGTGATGATCCTGTCTGGTTTTGGCAATTGCTTTACGGGCACATCACATGCAGGATCGATGGGTGAACATCAGGTTTCGCATTGGATTGATATGTTTGCTGGCAAACAACATCCGGGTTCTATTCATGGCCAGCAAGTTGGTGTGGCCACGTTAGCCATTGCCCGTTTACAAAATGTCATGTTGAACATGGCGCGCGCGCCAAAAATCAAACCAACTCATATTGTCGAGGATGAGTTTATCACGCGCTACGGAAGGCTGCTTGGGCCCAGGTGTTATCGTGAAGCAAAAATGAAGGCCTTTAATGTCGAAGCAGCTGCGGCCTTCAATGCAAAACTAGAACGGGTGTGGCCCCAGTTGCGTGAAGAACTTCGGGCCTTCATGATTGATCCTTTGAGTTTACAAAAAATTATTGCATCCGCAGGTGGGCCAACAACAGCCACCGAACTTGGACTTTCAGTTTCAGTTTGGCGTGATGCAATGAAATATGGTCGAGATATTCGCAATCGCTGGTCGTTTTTAGATTTGGCCGATGATTGTGGTTTGCTGGATGAATTTTTGGCGCAAGATGCGCAGTAAGGGGTAAAGAAATGGCTTCAGTAGAAATCAAAGATATCGTCAAAAAATATGGTGATGTCCAAGTTGTTCATGGCATTGATTTGAAAATTGATGATGGGTCTTTCGTGGTTTTCCTCGGACCTTCAGGTTGTGGAAAATCCACATTGCTGCGGATGATTGCTGGGCTTGAATCGGTCACGGCTGGTGAAGTTCAAATTGCGGGCAAGCGCGTTAATGATGTTCACCCCAAAGACCGCAACATCGCCATGGTGTTCCAGAACTATGCGCTCTATGCGCATATGACTGTGAAAGCCAATATGAGTTTCTCGATGACTTTGGCCAAGCGGCCGCAAAAAGAAATTGACGAAAAGACAGCTTGGGCTGCAAAAATTCTCAACCTTGAACCTTATCTTGCGCGCTTTCCCCGCGAGCTTTCGGGCGGCCAGCGGCAGCGCGTGGCGATGGGTCGGGCCATTGTGCGCAACCCCGCTGTGTTTTTGTTTGATGAACCCCTTTCTAATCTTGATGCCAAGCTTCGCGTGCAGATGCGCACTGAAATTAAGGATCTCCACGAGCGCCTGAAGACTACGACTGTCTATGTGACGCATGATCAAATTGAAGCCATGACTATGGCAGACAAAATTGTAATCTTGCGCGACGGCATTATTGAACAGGTGGGAACGCCGCTTGAAGTTTATGATCACCCGGAAAATTTGTTTGTGGCCGAGTTCATTGGATCACCTTCAATGAATTTGTTGCCGGGGGTGGTTGATAAGAATTTTGTGCTGGGTGTGGGCGGCATCAAACTGCCCCTGCCAAAATCGCACCGGGCGAAAATAGGCCAGAATGTCATTTACGGAATCAGGCCTGAGCATTTGAGTTTAGGAAAAGGCATTAAGGCCATCATCAGTGTGACAGAACCCACAGGCCCGGAAATTCATGTCTATGCAAATGTAGGTGAGAAAGAAGTTTGTGCGATTATCCGCGATCGCCAAATTCTCAAACGGGATCAAGAGGTGCAGCTGCAACCTGATCTGGATAAAGTACATTTGTTTGATGCTGACAGTGGCAAAGCTATTTGATGAAGCGTGTTACTATATTGGGAGCAGGCGTTATGGGTTCGGCCATGGCGCTGCCTTTTGCGGATCGTGACTTTGATGTGCACCTTGTGGGCTCGCAGCTGGATGGCGCAATTGTTGAGAGGGTGCGGCTTGATAATTTTCATCCGCGCTTAAACCTAACTTTGCCTAAGGCTGTCACGAGTTTTACCCATAATGAGTATGTGGAAGATCACAGTGACCTAATTTTATTGGGCGTTGCCTCGGCTGGTATTTCATGGGGCATTGAAAAGTTGGCTTCGGTTTTAAAAAAACCGACAGAGATTTTGATGATCACCAAGGGCTTGTCGTCTCAGATGGAGGCCTTGCCAAATGTTGTGGCGGGCGCACTGAAGCAGAAACTTGGATTTTCGGTTCCGGTTGCCGCCATTGCAGGCCCTTGCATTGCAGGTGAGCTCGCCGTGCGCAGGCCCACGGCCACGGTTATTGTGTCGCATGATTTCAGTTTTGCGCACCGGCTGTGTGATGCTCTGTGTACGGATTATTATCAGCCGCGACCATCAATGGATGTGATTGGCGCAGAAATTTGTGCGGCGTTCAAGAATTTCTTTGCGATCTCCGTAGGCTGGGCGCATGGCGCATTGGAAAGATTGCCAAGCGTGGACAACAAGGCGCTCAACAACAATGCAGCTGCAATTTTATTTGCTCAGGCTATTCGTGAAATGATGGTGCTGGTCAAAGCCTTTGGTGGCTCACCAGAATCGGTTTGGGGCATGCCAGGTGCAGGTGATCTTTACGTGACCTGCCAGGCCGGCCGCAATTCGCGTTTGGGCAATCATTTGGGGCGCGGGCTCACTTATAAAGAAGTAAAGCAAGGTCCAATGAAAGACGATACAGTTGAAGGCGCTGAATTGGGACTTGCAATAGCGCAATCTCTGCAGGGGATGATCGGCATGGGAAAACTTAAAGCGGAAAATTTGCCGCTCACTCTGGCACTGCTTGATGTTTTTCAGAACAACACAAGTTTTAATCCACCTTGGGATGCTTTTCAGCGAAATTCATGATGATGACACGGCGCAGACGCTCATGATTGATGTGACCCTTGGTGTTGATATCGGCACATCGGGTTTGCGCATTGTGGCACGGGCACGAGATGGCGTGCTGCTTGCGATGAGCACGGCCACATTTTCCTTGAGCGCTGAGAAAAAGCAAAACCCAATGCTGTGGTGGCAAGCAGTAGAGACAGCTTTTTCGAACTTGAAGTTAGATGGTCTGAAGGTGCGGGCCCTTGCTATTGATGGCACGTCTGGAACCCTTGTGCCAATTGATCATCGCGGGGTGCCCACCGCAGCCGCCTCACTGTATAATGATGTGGCAGATCCTGCTGCTGTGAGACTTGTTGCAGCAGTTGCGCCCCAAGACACTGCAGCGCTTGGGAGCTCGTCTCCCTTGGCGCGGGCTTTGAAGATGACCGGGCTTATTGTGCATCAGGCAGATTGGCTGGTTGGCCAATTCTGTGGGCGATATGATGTTACGGACGAAAATAATGCGTTGAAAACCGGATATGATCCGCTGAACCGCAAATGGCCGGAATGGATTTCCCGGACTGGTTTTGATCTTGGTAGGCTGCCACGCGTGTATCCGGTGGGAGTGAAAATTGGAACGATCAGCAGCGCCTGTGCGCGGCAATTTGGATTGCCTTTAGATGTGGCTTTGGTCACAGGAACAACAGATGGCTGTGCCGCATTCTTGGCCAGTGGTGCGCAAACTGAAGGCGATGGTGTGACCTCGCTTGGTACCACGCTCACCCTAAAACTACTTTCAGCTACGCCGGTATTTGCACCGCATTACGGCATATACAGTCACCGTATTGGCGATCGCTGGTTGGCCGGGGGAGCGTCTAATTCTGGCGGGCGCGTTTTAGCGCAAGAGTTTAAGCCCGAAGATATTGAACGTCTTACAGGTTTGGTTGATCCACAAAATCCGACCGGATTGGATTATTATCCACTGCCAGAAATTGGCGAGAGATTTCCAATTCATGATTCCCAACTCTTGCCGCGCATGGTTCCACGACCAGCTGATGATGAGGTTTATTTTCAAGGCTTGCTCGAAGGGATCGCTGCCATTGAAGCCTTGGGGTATCAGCGCTTGGCCGAACTTGGGGCTACGCCTTTGAAATCAATTCGCAGTGCTGGTGGTGGGGCTGCCAATGAAAAATGGACTGCTATCCGCATCGGTAAACTTAAAGTGCCAGCTTTGCCCTCGGCAAGTGAGCACGCCGCTATGGGGGCTGCACGTTTAGCCTGGTGGGGGCTTGGCCATGCGGATTAAAGGACTTTCACAGATTGCGCAAAATTATGATGCCATGCTGATTGATCAGTTTGGAGTTATTCATGATGGGCAGAAACTTTATGCAGGCACTTCTGAAGTCTTAGCCAAACTTCATGCCCTGCAGATTCCGGTTATTGTGATGACCAATTCTGGCAAGCGTGCGGCCTCAAATGTTTTGCGGCTGGTAAAAATGGGCGTGCCGCGCGGGCACTTTGTGGATGCTGTGAGTTCGGGCGAAGTGGCGTTTCAAAGTTTGGATGTGAGCCGCGCTTTTCTGATTGGCAAGCGTGGCGAGGATTATGGTTTTGATGGCATTGAATTTGTCGAACCTGCTCATGCAGAAAAGATTTTAATTCTTGGTTCCAATGCGCCAGAAACGTCGCTTGAAGACTACCGTGAAATTTTGCGGGGATTGAAATTGCCTGCGGTGTGTTGCAACCCGGATAAACTGATGCTCACAGCCCAAGGCTTACAACCCGCACCCGGTGCAATCGCTGCTTTATACGAAACTATGGGCGGCAAGGTGACATGGATTGGAAAACCGTATCCTGCAATTTATCACCATGCGTTGAAATTATTGGGCCATCCTACCCGCGTATTGTGCATTGGCGATAGTGCGGAGCATGATGTGGCAGGCGGGCGCGGTGCGGGGCTTCACACGGTGCTGGTTCAACAAGGCGTGTCAACTCATCTCTCGGAAGAAGAGATAAATCCTTTGCCTGATTATTTAATGAAATCGTTTTGCTGGTAAGCAGTTTCATTGGGAGCGTAGATTACTTCATCAACCATTGGTGTTCGGGCGCATTGTGGAATTTCCAGGTGCGCTTGGGGCCTGCCATGACGTTGAGATAATAAAGATCATAGCCATGCACTGTGGCGCAAGGGTGATAGCCTTTTGGCACTAAGGTTACATCGCCATCTTCAACGGCCATGGTTTCATCCAATTTGCGGTTGTCAGTATAAACCCGTTGGAAGGCAAAGCCTTGAGGTGGGTTGATGCGGTGATAATAAGTTTCTTCAAGATAAGACTCGCGCGGCATATCATCTTTGTCATGTTTGTGCGGGGGGTAAGATGAGGTGTTGCCGTTAGGGGTGATCACCTCAACGACCAGCAGGCTTTCAGCCAGGGGATCCTGCTCGGGGAGGATGTTGGTCACGTGGCGGGTGTTTGAACCTTTGCCGCGAATTTCCTGACTTAAACCTTCAGGAGGGATAATGCGTGGTTCATGTTTGCCTTTGGCCGGGGCTGAACACACGCCCAAAACCATTTCAGTTGTTGCCGTCACCCGCCACTTGACACCGGGTGGCACGTAAACTGACCAAGGCTTGCCTGCAAAGGGCGACATACGATCACCGATCACGCCCATGTCTTTGCCGCCAATGTTCACTTGGCCTTTGCCTGAGACAAAGACCAAACACGTCTCGCGCTTGGCCTCGCTGCCTTTGGCAATTTTGCCTTTGGAGGTATTCCACACATCAAAGCCCACATATTTCCACTTGGCGGATTTAGGTGTCACGTGAGTGACGCGGCCATCAGTTTTTTTTGGTTTGACGAGAAGCTTTGGCATTTTGATTTTTCCTAGCGTTCGTTCTTCAGTGCTTTTACATATTTCTTGCGCGCAGCTTGCACAGTTGGGCGGTCTGAAACTTCTGGCACAGCCACATCCCACCAAGCACCACCCGCATCAGTTGAAGCCATAGGATCGGTGTCGATGACGATCACTGTGGTTTTAGTGTTTTTCTTTGAACGCTCCAAAGCCTGTTCCAAATCGGCAAGGGATGCCACCTTTTCAGAAATCGCCCCCATGCTTGCTGCATGCATCGCAAAATCAATTGCCGGAGACACATCTTGTTTCACGTTATAATCAAACAGATTATTAAAGCGCTCACCGCCTGTTGCGTGTTGCAAGCGGTTGATGCAGCCGTAGCCACGATTGTCGAGGAGCACGACAGTTAACTTGTGGCCAAGCATCACCGATGTTGCAAGTTCGGAATTGGCCATCATATAGGTGCCATCGCCCATCATCACCACAACATTGGCATCGGGACGCGCCATTTTGATGCCCATGCCGCCAGCAATTTCATAACCCATGCAAGAGAAGCCATATTCCATATGATAAGAGCCTGGAACACCTGCTTGCCAAAGCTTGTGCATTTCACCGGGCAGACCGCCAGCGGCACTCATGACATGAGCCTCACTGCCTAAGGCGCGCTGCACTGCACCCACCACTTGTGAGTCAGCAGGGCGATCGACATTGCTCGCCTTGGTGTATTTTTCAGCAACAGCAATCCAATGCAAGCGTTCTTTCTTTGCGCGTGCTGTCCATGAATTTGGTGCCGTCCAATTGCCCAGACCTTTGCTTAAGTCATCGAGGCCGGTTTTTGCATCGGCCACCAAAGGCAGCGCATGGTGTTTGGTGGCATCAAAAACTTGGGTGTTGAGGCCAATAATTTTCTTCTTGTCGTTTTTAAAAAGTGACCATGAGCCGGTGGTGAAATCTTGCAGGCGGGTGCCAACAGCGAGAATTGCATCGGCTTCATTGCACAGGACGTTGGACGCTGCAGTGCCGGTTACACCCATGGCTCCCATGTTCAGCTCATTTACAAATGGCAGAGATGATTTTCCAGATTGCGTTTCAACAACTGGAATTCCATGCTTGGCAGCGAAACTTGCGAGAGCCTCAGATGCTTCAGAATAAAGCACACCACCACCAGCAATGATCACCGGTTTCTTTGCGTTGTTCAGGGTGCGGATGGCTTGATCTAATTCTGCTTCATCGGCACGCGGGCGGCGCGTTGTCCAAATTTTTTCAGCGAAGAAATCAACTGGGTAATCATAGGCTTCAGTTTGGGTGTCTTGGCACATCGCCAAAGTTACCGGGCCGCAATCTACCGGGTCGGTTAATACAACCATCGCCCGGTTCAAAGCCGGGATCAATTGCTCTGGTCGCATGATGCGGTCGAAATAACGTGACACTGGCTTGAAACAATCGGTGACAGAGACTGTGCCATCTTTAAAGTCTTCGATTTGTTGCAGCACGGGGTCTGGTTTGCGGTTGGCAAAAATATCGCCGGGCAACAGCAACACTGGCAGGCGGTTCACATGGGCCACAGCTGCTGCCGTCACCATGTTCAAAGCACCGGGACCAATCGAGCTGGTAACCGCCATCATGCGGCGGCGGGCAGTGGCTTTGGTGTAAGCAATTGCCGTGTGCACCATGGTTTGCTCGTTGTGGCCACGGTAAGTTGGAAGCTCTTTGCGGGCGGGAAAGAGAGCCTCGCCAATGCCAGCCACATTGCCATGGCCGAAGATTGCCCACATGCCAGCGAAAATGGGAAGCTTCTTCTCATCCACGATAACCATTTGCCTGGTCAGGAACTTTACCAGTGCTTGTGCGGTTGTCAGTCTGATCGTCGTTTTTACTTTAAACATTTCGTATTCCGTTCCAGATTTTCACCAGATTGCCGAATTTTTCGGCCATCATGGCGACGGCGGCTTCATCGCTGATGGTACCGCGCAGCCATTCACTTGCTGCTTCATTAAAGATAGTGCGGCCAACTGCAAAGCCCTTTACATGTTTTTGTCCAGCCACAGCCTTGAAGCCTTTGGCCAATTCTTCGGCGGGAGCTTCAAGACCGAGAAGCACGATACCACGGCAGAGAGGATCTTGAGCGTCGATAACTTTGCCAATTTCGTCCCAAGCGGCGGCAAGCGGTTGTGGCTCCAGCTTCCACCAATCAGGCTTTATACCAGCCGCGTAAAGCTCGGTCATAGCTCTGGCGATGGTGTGCTGGTCCATGGGGCCGTTTTTGCTGGCAATAATTTCTACCAACAATTCGCGGCCCACTTTGCGGGCTGCCTCATAAAGGGTTCGCAGCTTTTGTGTTTGTTCGGTTTTTAAGTCTTGGGGATCATCAGGGTGATAAAACGCGAGACATTTGATGGTGTGGGTGACTGGCCAATCGACGAGCCTTGCACCCACATCTTGGGTGAATTCAAAGCGCAAAGGCTTAGAGCCCGGCTGCTCCAAGGGGCGGCCGATCCACAATCCCAGTTTTGCCGCATCAACCATCGCTTCACGGCCATAGGTGTCATCAAGCAATGTGCCAAAGCCCGGCTTGCCGCCGGAAACCTTGCCGATGGCTTGCATGGCAAGTCGTTTGAAGGGGGCGATCTTATCTCTGGATGCTCCAAGCTTATCAGCCATATCTTCGAGTTGTTTGCGGTGATCAATGGCGAAGGAGAGGATTTGGTCGGGTTGTTTTCTGCGGGTGGTTGCCCAATGGATGTGGTTGAGCGCTTCATCATTGCGCAGGGCATGGTGAGTGCTGCCGTTTTTCAGAAAATATTGCAGCTCAGTCCAGGTGAGATATTCTGGTGAACAAAGCAGGCGTGAAACCGCGAAGGCACCGCAAGCGTTTGCCCATGTTGCACTGGTTTCAAAGCTTTCGCCTTTGAGCCAACCGCGCAAGAAACCCGACATGAACGCATCGCCTGCACCCAACACATTATAGACTTCGATGGGAAAGCCTTGGCCGATAATGCCATCTTCGAGCGAGGATGGAATTGCGGCTGGATAAACCACGCAGCCCATGGGGCCGCGCTTTAAAACTATCACGCCATTTGAATAAGAGCGAATTTTGCGTAATGCTTCGAGCGTGTCTTCCGAGCCTCCGGCAATGTGGACCTCTTCTTCGGTGCCAACGATCAAGTCGCAGTCGGCGAGAATGGATTGGAGGTGGCTTGTGACTTTATCAGACTTAATATAACGCTCATCGCCCGCGGCATGGCCTGCGAGGCCCCAGAGATTCGGGCGATAATCAATGTCGATGATGATTTTGCGGCCATGTTTTTTGGCAATGGCCATGGCTTTGCGTTGGGCGGCATCGGTGTTGGCTTTGGCAAAATGGGTTCCAGTGACCAGCACAGCGCCAGCCGAGAGAATGAAACTTTCGTCAACGTCGTTTTCATCCAAGGCGTTATCAGCACAATTATCGCGGTAGAAAATCAGCGGGAAGGTTTTGTCGTTTTCCACTGACAGCAGAACAAGGGCCGTGAGGCGCTGCTTATCGGTTGCAATGCCTGCGGTTGCCACACCTTCTCTGGCCATTTGCTCCAAAACGAAACGGCCCATTTGTTCGTCACCCACGCGGGTGATCAAACCGGATTTCAGACCCAAACGGGCCGTACCAATGGCGATGTTGGAAGGCGAACCACCCACTGATTTGGCAAAAGAGGCCACATCTTCTAGCCTTGCACCAATTTGCTGGCCGTAAAGGTCGACTGAGCAGCGACCCATAGTTATAACGTCCAATGCGTGTGGAACGCCTGATTGTGACGTCATGGGAGCCTCCTGATCTGTGGTTTGTGAATTATGAAACGCCAATTCTATTTGTGAGTCAAGTTAGAATGTATGTTCCGTTTCAGTTTTTGGGGTTCCTGCGGCGTTCTGCGACAGCCACAGTGAGGGTCATGGCGAGGGAAAGTGTTGCGGCCATCGAGCGGAAACCTTCAAAATTGGCTTCAGTCACCTCAAACCAGCATTTGGCCAAAGGGGCCAAGGGCGAGAATGGCGAATCGGTGATGGAGATAATCGGCACATTGCGTGCTGCTGCCGCTTGGGTGAGGGCCACCGACTCAGACGCGTAAGGCGTGAAACTGATGGCCAGAACAGCATCTTTGCCAGAAGCAAAGCTTACATCTTCCTGAGCTAGGCCACCCATGGCACCGATTAAATGATTGCGGATGCCGAGTTTGCCGAATGCATAAGACATATAGGAGGTGATGGGGAAGGAGCGGCGCAACCCGATCAGATAGATCGTTTCGGCGCGGGCCAAAGTTTCGACGGCCACCTCCAGTTTGCTGGGATCCAGCTTTTCCCTGAGATCAGCCAGTGATTTTTCAGCCGCTTCGCTGAAACCACCGAAAATAACCGAGGCCTTGGTGGCGTTGATATCGTGCTGGCGTAAATGCTCCAGGCGTTCGTCATAGTTTAGAATGCGCTCGCGCAGGCGCGAACGGAAAACGTCCTGTAGGTCAGAAAAACCTTGATAATTAAAGTTTTGGGCAAAGCGCACCAATGTGGATGGCTGCACTCTGGCCGCTTGAGCGATGGAGGCCACGGTGCCAAAGGCAATTTCGTCTGGGTGTTCCAAAGCATAGCTTGCGACTTGGGTGAGCCTGCGGGGCAGTTCGGCAGCGCGTTCGATAATGCGGGCTTTGAGGCTAGCGAAATCTCGAGGGGCATCGAATGTTGTCATTGCTGCACTAGAACACAGAGTTGTTTTATTACCTAGAAAAATGGAATGGATATTCCATGGAAAATTTCGCAGGGGGGAAAATTTCGCAGGGGAAAAATTTCGGAGGGGTTTAAGCCCAGAGTAGAAATTCATTCTAGTGAGGCTAGGGCGCCGCTGTGGCGGGATTTGAATAAGAGCTAGGGGAGTAGCGCTAGAGGCTTGGAGCGGGCTAGAGCGGGTTTAAAAAAGGATTAAACGCATATGATGGGGGTCGTCTCCGGCACCTTCGCCCGCAGTCTCGGTTTCAAGCGTCTCTGCCTGAGGGCAGTCAAAAAGCTTGCTTAGCCTGGGGTTCTCACCAAGTGGCCTCGGCGGGGTCGGCGGGATCGGCGGAGTTTAGCTCTCATCAAATCCGCGCGCTCTATAGGGCCTGCGCCGTGCCGTGCTTATGGCAGGCAGCGCGCTCTCATCGCCTCCGGCCAAAGCGCGTTTCAGTTTGCGGATGATCACAGCGCGATCCTTGTCGGTGGCCGCATTTTTCAAAGTTTGGTGCAAATCCATGATCAGGCTTTGGGTGTCATTGTGCCAATCGAGGG
>JANOUE010000119.1:0-3959 GCA_031416755.1 Hyphomicrobiales bacterium | reverse complement strand
CACTTCGCATGTCGTCTCTCTAACGTCATTCAAGCTAATAAAAAAGGCCCCTGAGAGGAGCCTGAATTTCGCGTGTCACCGATCCCTGCAGAGTTACCCCTGCGTGATGCCACGCGACCTAACGACGACGATAAGAATATTGTTCATGGGGGTGATTACTAGGGGGTGGAAGAAAATTGTCAAGAGGGGCTGAATAATTGGCCACATCCGGCCTCCGGCCAAACGCCGATGCTTCACAAAGGCTGCTCGGCTTTCCGGTGCCAGCACCACAACGATTTTTGAAACCTTTCAAACAAACCTGCAAAAGTCACTGGCCAAGTTTTGGGAGGTCAAACGTCACTTGGCCTCCCTGTCGGTCGTCACTTGGCCTTGCCAAAGTCCTGCCAAATCTCGAAAATCGCGATCAGGGTAATCAGCGTGCCAATGACGAAATGCCAGACCCGCAATTCACCACCAATGCCATAGTCCAACACGAAGACTGCCAGTGCCACCCATCCGCCCAACACCACCTGAAGATATTCTTCCCAGCGCCCGAAAAACATGATTTCGAGCACTGCCACAGTGAAAATCGCGCCGCCAGCAAGAAACACACTAGCCGACGTTGTGGCAGGAAGCGGTACTATCTGCCAAAAGAGCGATGCAATAAGTGCGAGGGAAAGCACAGCTGTAACCATGTCTTCCCAGCTCTTATGAACCCGAACTCTGTCTAAATGCAGCATTTTCTGAATTAACATGTCATCCTCCATCATGCCAAAATGGCGTGTGCAGCTCTGCGGGAGGAAAAAACCGCTCCCGCCTGCGAGAGCCAAGAGCATCAGTAACTTACATATGGATTGCCACCCATGTTTCAAGGCCTTGCAGATATCGCAGAAAAAATAATTGCAATGGAAATCAATGTTGAGGTGGCCCGCCCACACCCCATCTGCCCCGCCACCAAGTCATCTGCCGCTTGATATAGTGGCGTGTTGCAGTTTTGGCTTTGACGGCGGCTTCCGCCAGAGAAATTTCACCACGAAGATGCGCACGGAGTTCCGGCACACCGATGGCTTTCATCATCGGCTGGGCGGAATCAAGTTTTGGCAAAGCCCTGACTTCATCCAATGCGCCCTGCTCTATCATCATATCAAAGCGTTTATCAGCCCTCGCATAAAGTTCTTCGCGCACGATATCCACAAAATGTCGCTCGACATCAACTTCACTGAGAAAAGCCGATCGCTCAGCTTCTGTTTGCCAGCGCAGCAACGACTTTCCGCTGCTGTCAAAAACTTCCAATGCGCGGATGAGGCGCTGACGATCTGCGGGGTTTAATTTTTCGGCGCTGGCTACATCGCGAGCTTTAAGTTCGGCGTGAAGATCACCATCAAACTTACGCCAGTTTTCGCGGATCATAGGATCAATGGGCGGCACTTTGGCCAAGCCTTTTTCCAGCGCCATAAAATATAATCCCGTGCCACCGCAAACAATTGGCAAGTGGCCGTGGTTCCAGCAGTTCTGAATTTCAATTTCAGCAGCCGCAAGCCATTGCGCCACTGAAAATTCATCAGCACCACTCACGGTGCCATAAAGCCTGTGGGGTGCCAGTGCCTCATCTTCCAAACTTGGCCGTGCTGTAACTATGCGCAATTCGCCATACACTTGCATCGAATCAGCGTTGATTATCACCCCATTGCGGGCGCGCGCCGCAGCCACGGCCAAAGCAGACTTGCCGCTGGCGGTGGGGCCTGCAATAAGCAACACTGATTTTTGTTTTGTTTGGTATATCATGACATCTGTTCTTGTTCTCATAGCAGCCCCCAATTCTGGCGCAATCACTGCTGCAGTGATTGCAGAAGTTGGCTCCTCGCCCAAATGGCTGGCCGCTGGCCAAGCAGCTGAGTTTGAGAATTATCCGGCAAATATAAAACAGAAATTCTCACAACTTCCTATCGATGTGAACATTGTGCCAAAAGCCAATCGCCGCAAAAAACTTCTCATCGCCGATATGGATTCCACCATGATCCATCAAGAATGCATCGATGAACTTGGCGTGATGGCAGGCGTGGGCGACCATATTAAAGATATCACAGCGCGGGCCATGCGTGGCGAACTCAATTTTGAGAGCGCCCTGAAAGAGCGGGTTGGTTTGCTGAAAAACTTAGATGAAAGTGTAATCGCTGAACTCATCCGCACACGCATTACTTTCATGGAAGGTAGCAACATCTTATTGCATACGATGAAAGCCAATGGCGCATATGCAGCCCTGGTGTCAGGCGGTTTCACAGCCTTCACCGCGCATGTGGCGGAGCGTTTGGGTTTCGATGAAAATCGCGCGAACTCTTTGTTAGTTGTGGGCGGCAAACTCACTGGCGAAGTGGCCATGCCAATTCTAGGCAAGCAAGCCAAAGTGGAATCGCTGCACCGAATTTGCACAGCGCGCAGTATTTCACTCAGTGATTCAATCGCAGTGGGCGACGGCGCAAATGACATTCCCATGCTATTAGAAGCTGGAATGGGTGTTGCCCTCCACGCCAAACCCAAAGTGCAAGATGAAGCCCCCTACGTGATCAACCACGGCGACTTGACCGCCTTACTGTATTTGCAAGGATATCAAAAACGTGAATTTAAAATCTAATTCTGGAATCTTACGATGAGTTCGACAATGAGTACCTTTGAATCAAAATACCAAAATGCCATTCAATTGCATCAAGGTGGAAAATACGAAGAAGCACGCCAAATTTATGAGGAATTGGCAGCGGAACAACCACATAATTTTGAACTTATACATTTGCTAGGGCTCGTCCACTACGACCTCGAAAATCATACCGCATGTGAGAGCAATCTTCAGAAGGCAACCGAACTCAATCCAAATTTCGCTCCTGCATATTTCAATCTTGGTCGGCTCTATGATAAGATCAACAAATTCGAGTTGGCGCTGCAAACTCTAGAAAAAGCCGTTGCGTTGCAGCAGTATTTTCCGGCTGCACATTTGGTAATCGGGCACGCGAAAGATTACCTTGGTGACACGGCGGGAGCCTTAATCGCCTATGACATGGCGCTTTCCCAAGACCCAAGGTTTGAAGATGCCTTCACCCATAAAGGCAACACTTTAATACACGCGAACAGACTTGAAGACGCACTTGTTTGCGCAACGAAAGCTGCAAGTCTGTTTCCAAACTCAGCTGGAGCACTTACCAATCGAGGTGCTATTTTATCAGATCTCAAACGATTTGATGAAGCGCTAAAGAGTTTCGACAGCGCGATTCAAATCAATCCAAAATATTCTAAAGCCCACCTCCAGCGTGGAAAGACTTTACAAGAAATGTCTTTGTACAACGAAGCACTCACCAGTGTCGACCTAGCGTTGGAGCTCGATCCAAATTTGGAAAGAGAAGTTGAAATACGTATTTTTCTCACTCAACAAATTTCTGATTGGAAGACTCTAACCAGTGACATTGAAAGACTGAAGTTACTGGTCCCAAATTCGATTATTCCAATGCCGACATTCACTTTTTTGAAAACTACAGATTCCCGTCATTTGCAACTAAACTCAGCTAAAACTGAATCTTCCAAATGGCCAACAATTCGGACTACTACCGCGCTTCATGTGAACTCGAAAAGTGCAAGATTAAATATCGGCTATTTTTCATCAGACTTTCGTCAGCATCCAGTTGCACAACTATTTAACGGTATCTTAGAATGTCATGATCCGAAACGTTTTGAAATAAGTGCATTTTCGTTTGGTCCACTCACTGGTGACTATCATCAAAAAAGAACGATCAACGCTGCTGAAAATTTTTATCATGTAAAGGATCATTCGACACTTCAATTGATAAATTTTGCCCGTAGCAAGAAACTAGGGTGTGAACCCAATTCAAATTCTTGAATTACTTTAGCAAATCAGATTCAAGTGCTTCGAACAAGGAGCATATCATGGGTCGATTTGATTTGAGTGATGAAGAATGGGCGATTATTGAACCGCA
>JANOUE010000118.1:0-10320 GCA_031416755.1 Hyphomicrobiales bacterium | reverse complement strand
CAAGGTTGAAGATGCTGCAGGCGCGCAAACTGCCATGGCACCCACGCAAACTCTCACAATTGATACCACTGCACCAGTATCGCCCACCGTAAATCCGCCAGCGGCCGATGCAGTTTGGCCCTATGCCATTACTGGCACATGGCCGGAAGCTGATTCTAAAGTTTTGTCACTGTCATTGGCCGGCCAAGCCTATGCCTTGAACAAGGACAAGGAATTGATTTCAGATGGCAAGGGCCAATATACATTTCTGCCGTCAACTGATTTGAAACCCGGTTCATATGATATTTACTCCACCGTGATTGACAGCGTCGGCAACATCAATAATTCTGTTGCCAAAGCCGCGATTGTTATTCCAGAACCAGCTCCAGCTGTTGAGCCTGCACCAGTGGTTGAGCCAGCACCGGTGGTTGAGCCAGCACCAGTGGTTGAACCTGCGCCAGTGGTTGAGCCAGCGCCAGTGGTTGCGCCAGCGCCAGTGGTTGAGCCAGCACCAGAACCTTTGCCAGTGCCAACGGTTGAAAGTGTTGTTTCAGATTCTGATCATCCAACAGTTAAAGGAACGTGGGTTCCTCGTATCGGACGAAGCCTGACTGTTACGCTCGACGGCACGTCTTATAAACTGGGCACAGATTTTGATTTGCTGTCCAATGCTGCTGGCAACTGGACCTTGAAACCCAAGGCCGCAATTGTGAATGGCACCTATGACGTCATCGCTCAAGTTGCTGCCGGAGATCAAAAATCGATGGATGCCACAACCGGAGAATTGCAAGTGAATGTGGCACCACCTCCGCCACCGCCGCCAGCGGGTCAACCCTATGATTGCGTAGCCACAATGGCGCGCATCAGTGCTGTGTTCCCGGTGCGCTTTGCGTTCAACCATGATGATTTGGCAACACCATTTGATCTTGCGGTCAATCAATATGCGGCACTTCTCAAAGATACGCGCTGCTTGAGCCTAAAAGTGCAAGTAGCTGGCCATGCCGACTATAAGGGCTCCGTTGCTTACAATCAGGGCCTCAGTGAACGCCGTGCCAAAACTGTGATTGACGCGCTGAGTGCAGCTGGCATTGATGTGAGTCGTTTAACGGCTGTTGGTTACAGCAAAGGCAAGCCACTTGATCCGGCATTGACGGCCAGTGCGCGGACGAAAAATCGCCGTGTTGAATTCACGGTATTGAATTAAGGGGACGCGAGATGAACGAATTTTTTAATTTTCACAACAGCTGGATTTTGGTCGAGCATAATTGGCTTTGGCTTGCGGCAGCGTTTCTCATTGGCGCAGTTGTAGGTTTCACCTTCAACACCCCTAAGCAAACCAAACAATAATTCGGGCGAGACAAAAATCATGATTCATTATTTCATTGAACTCGCAATTTGGTTATTGCTTGCTTATGGCATCGGTTGTTTGGTCGGCTGGATATTGCGCAATTTGTTTGGCGCAAAACCAGTGGCTGAACCGGTTAGAGTTGCTCCAGTTGCGCGACCTTTGGCGGCAGCTCCAGTTTATACTGCACCGCCAGCGTTTGTGCCAACTCCAACCCGGGCACCAGTTGTTGCACCCACACCAATAGTCCACCGGGCACCTATGCCAGTGGCATCTTCGGCCCCTGGCAAAATGGAACGGCCTAAAGGCATTGCAGCCGCTCGCGGTGGCAAGGCAGACGATCTGCAACGCATCAGCGGCATTGGTCCAAAAAACGAAGCAATTCTACACACATTGGGCTTCTTCCACTTTGACCAAGTTGCTGCCTGGACAGCAACACAAGTGGCTTGGGTTGATGATCACTTGAAGTTCAATGGTCGCATCTCGCGCGAAGAATGGATCAAGCAAGCTGGCCTTTTGGCTGCGGGCAAAGAAGCCGAATTCACCAAGCTTTATGGCACAGGTGGTTTGCGGAACAACAAGGGCGAAACACTTTCAGGTTCGCGCACAACTAAGTAAGGTGATTTACTGAGAATAAGAGGGACAGGAATTTCCTGTCCCTATTTTTATTTGCAACCTGTCAATAACGAAGTGATAGATTTTGTGTTGCAATTGGCCACAGGTGCAATTGAACTGGTGCTAGCCACAGTCATTTCAGCTGGCACACCACGCTTCAAATCAAGCGACATGGCACGCACAGTTTCAGGCGCAAGCCTTGAACGATACACGTGCAAATTCTGCATAACCTTTTGCACATATTGCCGGGTTTCTTCAAACGGAATGCATTCCACCCAATCAACTGGATCAACTTGGCCACCACGTGGATCACCAAATTCTTCAATCCATTCGCGCGACCGGCGCGGACCTGCATTATAGCCAACAAGCGTCATGATGTATGAGCCACCAAAATCTTCCACAAGATCGGCAAGATGCGCTGCACCAAGTTTCACATTATAGCTTGGATCACCTTTAAGTTTTGATACTGCATAGGGCAGGCGGTATTGCCGGGCAATTTGCTTGGCTGTGCCCGGCATCAATTGCATCAAGCCTTGTGCTCCAGCCGAACTACCAGCATTTGGATCAAATTCGCTTTCCTGTCGCGACAAAGCAAACACCATGGCTTTCTCAATCGGCTTGCCAATTTGGGTCCAATTCGGAAGACCGCGAACTGGGTATGACCATGTATCAATATCTATGCCGCGATGGCTTGCGGCCTTGGCCAAACGCAATGACCAAGAAGTGCCAGCAATGTTTTGAACTTCTGCGGCTACGGCATTCATTTCTGCTTCAGTGTCAAAGCGATTTGCAAGTGACCACAAGAAAATATTAATCTGATCTTTTGTGCCGGCCTGAGCCATAATTTTCATGGCGCGCACAACTTCATCTTTTTGCACGTTTGCTACGGCAGCATTTGTGGTTTTGCCGCTTCCAATTTCTTCAGGCTTATTGCCAAGCCCAATCAGTTCCCGCGCCAATTGACCGTAATAAACGGTCGAATGAACCGAAGCTTTGCTAAAATGTGTGCGGGCTTGGGCCTTATCACCCCTAGCTAAATATGTGCGCCCGATCCAATAGGAAGCGCGGGCTTTTTCGGTGCGACTAGCAGCCAGCTTTTGCAAATTAACAAAATGGTCGAGTGCCACATCAGGTTTGCGCAAATAGCGCAGCGCGATCCAGCCTGCGAGGAACTCGCCTTCGATTGCAGACTCACCTGATTTGATACCGTGATCACGCGACATCTGATAAGCTGCATTCCACACATTAGAATGGTTTTTACCAACCGAGCGCCTGATAATAATGCGGCGTTCACCCCACACGGCTTCGGCATCACCAATTTGAGCGGGATCACTGGGCATGGAAACAAGGACCGAACGGGCCTTATCAAATCGTTCTTGGCGGCGATAAAACCGCGCCAGAGAAAAGCGCATCGCCAACTCATTTTTCAGTGCACCAGATAGGCCAGCATATTTTTGATCAGCACCCGAAGTGCCTCTGTGCAACATTTGAGCCACACTTGCAGCGCGCGCATAATCGCCACCCAGTTTCTTGCCAATGCGATTGGCGCCAGTGGTTTCTTGCGCGAAGATCAAACGCCACATGCGCTTACGATAGTCACTTGAGGAAATTTGATTGCCGAACTCTTGCACCATTCGCGACTCAGTCTCGGCGCTGGTATCTGCATCAAGCCAAGCCGTCATCAGCCATTTGCGGCCGCGCTCTGAATCGCCTGTTGCATAATGTGCGCGTGCCAAGGCCACCTTGCCGTAGGGGGTGACAGGTATTTTCGTATTAAAATGCTGCAGCGTGGTGTTAGCGTCTTGATTGGTTTCATAGAGTGCTTGCTCGGCGCGTTTCATCAAGGTTTCAGTGAGCGGCCATTTCGGCGCTGCCTGCAAGAAATTCATGATGCGGCCATAGCCAGCCTGCGCGCCGTGATCTTTTAAATACAGAAGTTCAACCAGTTTCACGGCTGATCCATCGCCCGACCGCTGGGCTAAATCACCAGCGGCAACAAAATCGGCTGCTAACGCTCGCTCTACGGCTTGAACAGCAAGTCCAGACGAGACAGCAATTGCAGGCAAGCTAAGTGGAATCATGGCCACCGCAGTTGCTGAGAGCAATCCACCTAGAAACTTGCGGCGTGAGATATGATTGAGCATTACGTTTACAAACCTGATTCAATTCAGCTGGCGCGGCTGATAATTGGCAATTAAGACCAAGTTTTGACATAAAACATGTCTCGTCTCAGTCTTGCCGTAATCACTTGGCCAGACTATGTTGCCGACCACATTAATCAGTTGATAGTTTCTAATTTCTTACCAGTGAGGTTTCTCGTGCAATTTAAGGGTTCAATTCCAGCTTTAATTACGCCAATGAAGGACGGTGCTTTCGACGAGCAAGCCTTCCGCAAATTTGTGAACTGGCAAATTAAAGAAGGAAGTTTAGGTTTAGTGCCAGTGGGCACAACAGGCGAAAGCCCAACCTTGACACCTGAAGAACATAAAGCCGTGGTGCGCATTTGCGTGATCGAAGCCAAGGGCCGTGTGCCAGTGATTGCTGGAGCAGGCTCAAACAACACCGCCGAAGCTATTGAATATACGCGTCATGCGAAAGAAGCTGGAGCTGATGCTGCCCTCATTGTGGTGCCCTATTATAATAAGCCAACGCAGGACGGTATTTACGCGCATTATCAAGCGATTGCTGAAGCCGTGGATATTCCGCTATTTGTTTACAATGTGCCCGGTCGCACAGTTGCTAATATTTCAGTAGAAACATTGGCAAGGCTTTCGCATGATTTCAAAAATATCATCGGCACCAAAGATGCATCCGCAGATTTGACGCGGCCTTCGCGCCAGCGCTTAGCATCAGGAAAAAAATTCATTCAGCTTTCAGGCGAAGATGGAACGGCCCTTGGTTTTAACGCACACGGCGGAGTTGGATGCATTTCTGTCACAGCTAATGTGGCACCGCGCCTTTGTGCAGATTTGCAGGCAGCGACTTTAAGTGGCGATTATGCCAAGGCCTTGCAATTGCAAGATTTGCTCATGCCATTGCATCATGCGTTGTTCGTTGAATCGAGCCCAGGCCCGGTCAAATATGCAGCACTATTGTTGGGCCTGTGTTCCGCCGAAGCGCGATTGCCATTAATTCCAGTGACTGAAAGCACGAAAGTTACAGTGCGTGAAGCGCTCGTGCATGCAGGTTTGCTGAACTGATATGTCGTCCAAAGCAGGCGGTGCCAAAGCTAACAAAAAACAAGAAGGCATCAAAGTGGTGGCTGATAATCGGCGCGCGCGCTATGATTATGAGATCTTGCAAAGTTTTGAAGCTGGCGTCGAACTGAAAGGATCGGAAGTTAAATCCTTGCGCGAAGGCCATGTAAATCTCGGTGAATCTTATGCCACCATGAAGGGCACGGAACTGTTTTTGATTAACACCAATATCGCCGAATATCGTGAAGCCAATCAGTTCAACCATCAACAAAAACGCCCGCGCAAACTATTGCTCAAGCGCAAAGAAATTGATCGGCTAGCGGTTGGGGTACTACGCGAAGGTCTTACAATTGTGCCGCTGAAAATGTTTTTCAATCTACGCGGCCGGGTGAAGGTTGATATTGCCTTAGCCAAGGGCAAAAAGAATATTGATAAGCGCGAAACCATAAAGAACCGTGATTGGGACCGTGAAAAATCGCGTGTGTTGCGCGATCGCGGGTGAAAGCCATGCAGCATTTGGTTGGGCAGGTGATGCCAGATGTAGAATTGGTGGGCAGCAGCGGCGGCCTAACAAATCCGAAACATGTTGCGGGCAGGGCGGTGTATTTCTGCTATCCCTATACCGGAAGACCCGGCGTGCCAAATCCTCGCGGCTGGGACGACATCGTGGGTGCACATGGTTCCACACCACAGGCATTGGCTTACGTTGAACTTCACAAAACATTTACAGCAATCGGTGCGCGCGTTTTTGGAGTGAGCCTTCTTTTGCCGGAATGGATTTGCGATTTTGCAAACCGCAATGACGTTCCTTTTGATCTGCTTTCCGATGATGCAGGCAATTTTTCGAGTGGTTTGGAACTGCCGCGATTTATGATCGATGGCGTTGATTTTTTGCGCCGCATCACTTTGGTGGCGCACGCTGGCATCATAACCCACGTGAAATTTCCGGTGGAAAATCCCGAACAAGATGCCGCTCAAATTCTGGCTGAGTTACAATGATATTAATTGCACTCGGAAGCAATATCACTGGGCCATGGGGATCGCCAAAAGCCACTTTGCTGCGCGCCATTGCTGCGCTGAATCAATTTCCTTTACGGCTGGTTCGAGTTTCTACGATTAATGAAACATTGCCATTCGGCGTGCTCAATCAACCCAATTTCGTAAATGCTGTGGCCATCATCCAAACTGCTCTCTCACCAGATGCACTGATTAAAAAACTTCATATGATAGAACATCTTGCCGGCCGCAGGCGGCGCAGGCGTTGGGGACCACGCAGTCTTGATCTCGATATAATTGATTATCACGGGCAATTGCGGCCCCGCAAAGCTGGCAACGCAAAAGCACTGGTGCTGCCGCACCCAGCAATCGCCCAGCGCAGTTTTGTTCTGGATCCGCTTGCTGAAATTGCGCCCAGATGGAAACATCCGGTTAATCATAAATCCGCTGCGGTCATGATTCAGAAACTATATCGCTTAAATCAAGCTTAATGGGCTTTAAGCATATTCAAAACCGAGACAATTTTTTGTTTGGGTGGTGCAATGCGAAAGTTAATTTTGACCGGACTCTTTGCGACGGTCTTCAGCTTAGAGGCTCAAGCAAAAGCAATACAATTTTCGCCTGATACGTTTTCGATCCTTGGTGGAATGGAAGACACTCAGGTGGCTTTAGCTCCAGCACCTCGGCAAAAATCCAAAAAATTTGTCAAAGACAATCTCATTGGTCCCAACCGATCACAAATTTTCTTTCAGTCAGATTTGGCACCAGGCTCAGTTTTGGTGCGCACAAAGGAGCGCAAGTTATATTTCATACTTCCGGGCGAGCAGGCCATTATGTACCGCGTGGGAGTAGGGAGAGAGGGATTTCAGTGGGCAGGAAAGAATAAATTAAGCCGCAAAGCCATGTGGCCATCATGGCGTCCACCCGATGTAATGATCAAACGCGAAGCAGCCAAAGGCCATATTATTCCTGACTTTATGGCAGGAGGCCCGCAAAATCCACTAGGTGCTCGCGCTCTATATATTGGTTCAACCGATTTCCGCATCCACGGCACCACGCAGCCCTGGAGCATTGGCCATGCCGTTTCATCTGGCTGCATCCGCATGCTGAATGAACATGTGATTGACCTTTATGACCGCGTGCAAATTGGTGCGCGTGTCGTGGTAGAATAAATGTGACAGATTTTTTCTCGCGCGTCGCAACATAAACACACTCTTAACCAAAACGCGTCATTAATAGTTGTAGTTAGTTTAGTTTGTTTGTATCGGAGTAACACTATGCGTATCAACGTGCCCTTCGGCCGTTTTGGCTTAACGTCTACAAAATTCATTCTTGCGGGTGTTACTGCAGCACTACTTTCAGGCTGCTCTGGATCAATTGATCGCTTCGCCGCAGACTACAACAACCCCTCAGATGCTGATCCGGTTTACACTGCATCCGTACCGAAATATGTGAAAAAGACCAGTACCCAAAAATATACGCAGCCCAAGGTATTGGCTTACCGCGAAGACACAATTGTCCAAAGCCCTATCGCCCGCGCCCCTTTGAACAAGCCCGCCGCACCAACTTACGATTATGTGCAGAGCTATAAAAAGCCATATAAGCAACCTGCAATCCAACAGCCTGAAATTGTTTATGATGAGCAGCCGGTTGCCCCAGTTTTGAAGAAACCTGTTTATAAAACACAGAGTTACAAGGCTCCAACTTACAAGCAGCCCGCCTATGGGTCTGAAGAAGTGGTCGCTGACAATGAAGTGGCACCGTTGCAGGCACCCGTTTATAAAAGGCCTGCTGCCAAAACCGGCGCCACTGTGCGCGTGACTGCGGGCATGACCCTATATTCAATTGCCAAAGCTAACGGACTATCAGTGCGGCAATTGGCCGAAGCAAATGGTATTGAACAACCCTATACTGTGAGCAGCGGCCGCGTGTTGCGTATTCCTGGTGCAACCACAGTACAGCTGCCAGAGCGCAACTTTGGTGCAAAGAAGAAACCAATGTCACTTGCTCAAGAAGAGCAAGTTGAACCGATTGCAGTGCCAAAATTGAAAGCTGGCTCAAAATATAATGTTGCCAGTGGTGATACGCTATATTCGCTCGGTCGCAAATTTGGTGTTTCACCTTTTGCGATAGCTGATCTCAACGGCCTTCCAAAAGATGAAGCGTTGTCGCTTGGTCAAAGCTTGCGTATTCCGGCTGGCGGCAATGCTGTCGTGGCCCAATCTAGGCCTAAGAGGCTTATTGTTGATCAGGAAAATGTGGTCGATGACTCTTCGCAAGCCTCTGCCGATGAGACTGCACCCAAACCCGTTTATATTCCGAAGGCTGAAGCCTCGGTCAAGGATGTGCCAGCAATTCCAACTGAAGTAGCTTTAAATCTTAACTTGCGCTGGCCGGTGCGCGGGAAAGTAATTTCCGACTACGGCAAGAAGCCCAGTGGCTTGAAAAACGAAGGCATTAACATTGCCGTGCCAGAAGGCACCAGCATCCGCGCCGCCGAAAGTGGTGTTGTGGCCTATGCTGGCAATGAGTTGAAAGGCTACGGAAACCTCATTCTTATTCGCCACGCGGGAGGATTCGTGACTGCCTATGCTCATGCCAAATCGCTGAATGTGAAACGTGGCGACACAGTTAAGCGCGGCGACGTGATCGCGGTGGCTGGTCAAACTGGCGCCGTGCAAAGCCCGCAACTTCACTTTGAAGTGCGCAAAGGAGCTACAGCTTTAGACCCCAAAAAATATCTCTCGTCATCTACAGCGATGAACTAACTCGACTAAGTAAATCCCCTGCAAGGGTGCCCGGGCGTTGGCCCGGGTTTTCTATTTTATGTAGGTGCCCACCAGCCCTTCGCGGCTCACAAGAGTTGGCACCTTGTCTTAGACTTTTCTGTTATCATCGATCTGTTCCGTGAGGAACGCCCCGTCCCGATCCTTAACTTCGGGACGGGGCTGGATTGTCGGATCGTTCGCACCTTGGACTGTTGTGTCCGTTTCTGAGCTCGATCGCAGTCCAGTGACTTCACAGGACCCGGATGGTTGCCGGAACAGCTTGGTTCACAGACAAGGATGGGTCAGATGAAGACGATTGATCATAGCATGGTTTGCGCCGGAATCGATGTCGGAAAGCAGTGGCTGGATTGCGCCATTGCCAATCGAAGTAAAGTCCAGCGATTTACCAATACGCAAATCGGGCACAAAGAACTGCTCGATTGGTGCCATGAGCACGGTGTTGAACGCGCTGGTCTCGAAGCATCCGGCGGATATGAACGGGGTATTCTGCAGGCCTTGCGCGCGAACGGCATGACAGCTGTGCTGTTTCAGCCCATGCAGGTCAGGCACTATGCAAAGTTCATTAAGCTCAAAGCCAAGACCGATGCCATTGATGCTGGCGTTATTCCGCTTTGCACGGCTGCTGTTCAAGATGTGCGCGAACCGCAAGCGCCATATTACGCTGATTTAGCCCAAGTTTTGACTTATCTCGAACAGGTTGAGCAAGACATGACCCGTTGCAAAACCAGAGCTGAAGGCTTCTCCATTGCAGCTCTCAAACAGCAGCTCGATGCTGATTATAAAGGTCTTAAACACAAACGCGATCTCCTCCTCAAGAGCCTTGTTGCTGAGGTTGCCATGCACGAAGAACTTCACATGAGGCTCACTCTTATTCTCTCCGTTCCTGGTGTGGGATTGCGCACCGCTTTGGCTCTGCTGATCCTCATGCCAGAGCTTGGCGCAATCAGCCGTGAACAAGCAGCCAGCCTGCTTGGAGTGGCACCCTTCGACAAGCAGTCAGGTCAGCATCACGGAACGCGCCACATTGCTGGCGGACGAGCACGACCCAGACGAAGCCTGTTTGCAGCAGCATTGCCAGCCGCATTCCAGCACAATCAGGCTCTTATTGAGCTCTACAAACGCCTCATCGCAAAAGGCAAAACTCACAAAGTAGCCCTCATCGCATGCACCCGAAAACTCGTCATCTACGTCAATACAGTTCTCGCCAGAGGCACGCCATGGAAAACAGCCGAAATTCAAACTTTCTAATGGTTGCTCAGCATGAGGGAAATCAATTACGTCCCTCACCCTGAGGTGCCGCGCCCATGATGCCGATGCAGAAGATTGATGTGTCCACGATTGAAAGGGCGATTGGCGCGAGCTAGCACACGTTACGCACCAATCCCTCGAGGCTCGCTTA
>JANOUE010000117.1:0-14429 GCA_031416755.1 Hyphomicrobiales bacterium | reverse complement strand
GCCTAGCCCCCACCCAATTCGGCGTTTCCCACCCCCCTCAAGCTCAGGGGCGAGCTATGCCGCAAACCCCCTCCGGGTTTTCGGCTAAGCGAGCCTCGAAGCAGCGCCCCAAAACAAAAAAGCAGGCCGAAGCCTGCTTTTCAAAAATCTCAATTCCTAACCTTAAGCTGCAACTGCTTCTGGTTCGCTCTTGGCAATCACTGGGCCTGAATCTTTGCCCTTGGCTGTCACATCGCGATCTACAAACTCAATCACCGCAACCGGTGCATTATCGCCATGGCGGAAACCTGCCTTCATGATGCGAATATAACCACCTTGACGATCCTTGTAACGGCTAGCCAGAACATCAAACAACTTCTTTGCTTGTGTTTCATCTTGAATTTGTGAAACCGCTTGGCGGCGCGCATGCAGCGTGCCTTGCTTTGCCAATGTGATCAGCTTTTCAACAACTGGGCGCAAATCCTTTGCCTTTGGCAAAGTTGTAACAATCTGCTCATGCTTGATCAAAGCAACAGCCATGTTCATGAACATTGCCTTGCGGTGTTCCGACGTGCGGTTGAAACGACGACCCTTAAAACCATGATGCATAATAAACTCTCCTCAGTACGAGGCCACCGCGGTGGCCATAAATTTCTTAGGGCGATTTTGACTTTCCAAGAAAAGTCAAAACGCTTTAGTAGTGGCTTTCCATTTTCTTGGCCAGCTCATCAATATTCTCTGGTGGCCAATTGGTAACTTCCATGCCGAGGTGCAAGCCCATTTGAGCCAACACTTCCTTAATTTCAT
This sequence comes from Hyphomicrobiales bacterium, assembly GCA_031416755.1. Lineage (GTDB taxonomy): Bacteria > Pseudomonadota > Alphaproteobacteria > Rhizobiales > Aestuariivirgaceae > Aestuariivirga. The sequence goes on along the minus strand of JANOUE010000117.1, from coordinate 13,643 downwards.
TGAGCGACTTGCGGCCAAAGTTTGGTGTGCGCAGCATTTCAGCTTCTGATTTCTGAATGAGATCGCCAATATAAACAATGTTGTCGTTCTTCAAGCAATTTGCGGAACGCACCGACAATTCCAACTCATCAACTTTCTTGAGCAGCGCTGCATTGAACGGAAGTTCTGAACGCACCTCTTCAACAACTGCAGTGGATGGTTCGCTGAAATTGATGAACACTGAAATTTGGTCTTGTAAGATTCGCGCAGCATAAGCCACTGCATCTTCAGGCGTAACTGCACCGTTGGTTTCAACAGTCATGATCAACTTATCATAGTCAAGGATCTGACCTTCACGGGTGTTTTCAACACGGAATGAAACGCGGCGAACTGGGGAGTAGATTGAGTCAACTGGGATAAGACCAATTGGAGCATCTTCTGCACGGTTGCGTTCAGCCGGAACATAGCCCTTGCCATTATTCACAGTGAACTCAATGCGCAGTTCTGCACCTTGATCCAAAGTGCAAATCACATGGTCAGGATTCAGAATTTGAACATCAGCCGATTGTTGAATGTCGCTTGCGCGCACAACACCAGGTCCTTCTTTCTTCAGCGTCAGGCGCTTTGGGCCTTCTGCATGCATCACGAAAGCAATTTCCTTGATGTTCATGATCATGTCGGTCACGTCTTCACGCACACCGGCAATTGATGAGAACTCATGCAATACGCCGTCGATTTGAACTGCGGTAACCGCAGAACCTTGAAGTGACGACAATAGAATACGGCGAAGCGCGTTGCCCAAAGTGGTGCCGAAGCCACGCTCCAGAGGTTCAGCAACCACAGTTGCCATACGCTTTTTGTCTTTGCCCGATTGAATATCAATCTTGTTTGGACGGATAAGTTCTTGCCAGTTCTTTTGATTGACCTGCATGTTCATGTTCCCGTGAGCCTCCGAAAAGCGCCGTCGCTTTCCAAATGTCGGTTATATTTTGGTGGCGCAAATTCAGATGATGCGCGCCACAGTGAAATCGCTAGATGCGGCGCTTCTTAGGTGGGCGGCAGCCGTTATGAGGAATTGGCGTAATATCGCGAATCGATGTCACTTGCAGACCAGCGGCCTGAAGTGCACGAAGCGCTGACTCACGGCCAGAACCTGGGCCGGTTACTTCCACTTCTACAGTGCGCATGCCGTTTTCGATGGCAGCCTTCGCAACTTGTTCGCCAGCCAACTGAGCAGCATAAGGGGTTGACTTGCGTGAACCTTTGAAGCCCATCTTGCCAGCACTTGCCCAGCAAATTGTATTGCCTTGCACATCCGTGATGGTGATTGTTGTGTTGTTGAACGATGAATTAACATGCACCACACCAGATGATACGTTTTTGCGTTCTTTACGGCGCGCGCGCCCTGCATCTTTAGCCATTTTTGTCTAGCCTCACTTCTTCTTGCCAGCAATGGCTTTAGCCGGACCCTTGCGGGTGCGGGCGTTGGTGTGTGTGCGTTGACCACGAACCGGAAGGCCCTTGCGGTGACGCAAGCCACGGTAGCAACCCAAATCTGTCAGGCGCTTAATGTTCATGGAAATTTCACGGCGAAGATCACCTTCTACGGTGTAATCACGATCAATGATTTCGCGGATCGCCAAAATCTCAGCATCTGAAAGTTCATTCACACGCTTGGAAGCAGGAATCTTAACTTCAGCACAGATGACCTTGGAATTAACCGGCCCAATGCCATTGATGTAGCGAAGCGCGATTTCTACGCGCTTACCAGTCGGAATATTTACGCCAGCAATACGGGCCACAGGGTATCTCCTAATAAATTCAAAAGCTTCCGCCTTTGGTAAAATGTCATTTCATTACTCTCAAGACTCATGCCCAAAGGCACAAGGCCGCACCCGGAGAAGCACCCTCCCCCAAGTCAGCCTGTCTTGCGACTGAGAATTGCCGTGTCCTTAGAGTGGAATCGCAAGCGCGTCAACCCAAAGTGTGTGGAAATTCTAAGCCTTAGCGCGCATTCCGGCCGCATGTCGATGCGGTCGAAAAGAATTCGCGCCAATTGCTAGACCAAGCCAATCACGGCCTTAACGTCGCGGGTAACATCCGCAATGTCGGCCATGCCGTCAATCACATGCAAATTGCCCATTTCGCGGTAATAAGCCACTAAAGGAGCCGTCTGCGTGTTGTAAACTTGAAGCCGATCACGCACCGTCTTCTCATTATCGTCTGCGCGGCGCATAAATTCTGTCGAACCACATGCGTCGCACGTACCAGCCTTCTTCGGCTTGGAAAATTCTTCATGATAACCTTTGCCACACCTAGCGCAGGTAAATCGGCCAACGATTCGCTTCACCAGCGCCTCATCGTCCACTTTCAATTCAATCACAACATTCAGCTTTTGGCTTTTGCTTGCCAAGAGCTTGTCGAGGGCAAAAGCCTGCGCAGGTGTCCGTGGAAAGCCGTCAAACACCACACCTTTTTTAAGGTCAGGCTGGTCAAGCCGTTCCGAAACAATTCCGATAACAATATCATCCGAAACCAAATCGCCGCGGTCCATAATGGCTTTGGCTTTTAAGCCAATTTCAGTTCCTGCCGCCTTGGCAGCGCGCAACATATCACCGGTAGAAAGCTGTTTGAATCCGTGGATTTCTTCAAGAATCTTCGCCTGAGTGCCTTTGCCAGCACCAGGCGGACCGAGAAGAATCAGATTCATTTCCGGCCACCGCGCAAGTTCGCCTTCTTCATCAGCTTCTCATATTGCTGCGACAGCAAATGACCTTGAATTTGCGAAACCGTATCAAGCGTAACAGTCACAACAATCAATAAAGATGTGCCACCGAAATAAAATGGAATGCCGGAATAGCCAACCAAAAGTTCTGGGATGAGACAGATAATAACAATGTAGATTGCGCCAATAACTGTAACACGAGTCAAAATTCTATCGATAAATTCTGCGGTCTGCTCACCCGGACGAATACCAAGAATGAACCCGCCAGATTTTTTCAAATTCTCAGCTGTTTCTTTCGTGTTGAACATGATCGACGTATAGAAGAAGCAGAAGAACACGATCAGCAATGCATACATCAGCAAGTAAAGTGGCTTACCATGACCGAGCAATGCAGTGACTTGCTGCAACCATTCTGGGCCTGAACCAGCCGAGAAGTTTGCCACAGTCAAAGGCAGCAACAATAACGATGATGCGAAAATTGGAGGAATAACGCCAGCTGTATTTAGCTTCAGTGGCAAATGTGAACTCTCAGCTTGGCTCACCCGCATGCCCACTTGACGTTTGGGATACTGAATAAGCAAGCGCCGTTGCGCTCGCTCAAAAAATACGATGAATGCAACAACAGCAATCGCCATGATTAAAATGCCCATCACCAGAAAAGGCGACATCAAGCCTTTGCGCGCGAGTTCAAGCAAAGCAGCCACACCAGAAGGCAAGCCAGCCACAATACCAGCAAAAATTATGAGTGAAGTACCGTTGCCAATGCCACGTGCTGTGATTTGCTCACCCAACCACATCAAGAATATGGTTCCACCAGTCAGAGTAACAACCGCACTCATCACGAAAAACGGTCCTGGATCAATGACAATGCCGGGCTGCGCTTCAAGCCCTTTGGCAATACCAAAGGCCTGCAATGCAGCAAGAAATACTGTGCCATAACGCGTATATTGATTGATCTTCTTGCGGCCGCTTTCGCCTTCTTTTTTCAAAGCTTCCAAATGCGGTGAGACTGTTGTCATCAACTGCATAATAATCGAAGCTGAAATATAGGGCATGATATTCAGAGCGAAAATCGCCATACGGCCAAGCGCACCGCCTGCCATATTATTCACCCAACCCAAAATACCTGATGCATTTTGCTCGGAAAACGCTGCAACCGCAGCAGTATCAATACCGGGAATTGGAATATAAGAACCAAGACGATAAATGATCAACGCTCCAAGCGTAAACCAAAGCCGCTTCTTCAGATCTTCTGACTTGGTCAGCGCACTGAAATTAATATTAGCCGCAAGTTGTTCAGCTGCCGATGCCATATCTCGTCCTCGTATCTAGTGTCAGGCCCCCATATGGGGACCCGCTCAAGAACCATCAACCGTGCGCTTTAACTTCTTCAACCACGCGGGAAATTTTCACACTTCCGCCAGCTTTTTCAACCGAGGCAATTGCGCCCTTGGTTGCATAAAACACTTCGAACTTAACTGCCGACTTCAATTCAGCATTGCCAATCAGGCGAACACCACCCGGAGCCATTTTCGAAATCACGCCAGCAGCAAACAATGCTTCAGCCGTAACTGGATTTTTAACATCCAATTTCTTGGCTTCAACAGCAATGGCAACACGCGCCAAATTCACTGCATTATATTCAACTTGGTTTGGCTTGTTAAAGCCACGCTTTGGCAAACGACGATAGATCGGCATTTGCCCGCCTTCGAAGCCTGGCTTAGCGCCGCCCTTACGAGCAGTTTGGCCTTTGCCACCGCGACCACCAGTTTTACCTGTGCCTGAACCCAGACCACGGCCAATACGCTTGCGATCTTTGCGGGCGCCGGGATTATCGGCAATCTCATTGAGTTTCATCTACGTAATTCCTTAGATTTTATTCGACTACGCGAACCATGTGAGCAACCTTGGCAATCATGCCGCGGAGAGCTGGAGTATCTACCAATGTCGATTGCCGACGAATACGGTTAAGCTTCAAACCAATCAACGTTGCACGTTGATCGCCTGGACGGCGCTGTGGGCTTGCAAATTGCTCAAGAGTAATGGTTTTTGCTGGTGCTTTTGCCATAATCAAGTGTTCCTATTAGTCCGACACAACTTCGGTTGTGCGGTTGCGCAAGATATCGCTTACTTTCTTGCCACGGCGGCTAGCCACCGAGCGCGGGGAAGATTGCTTCTTCAAAGCTTCAAACGTTGCACGAACCATGTTGTATGGGTTTGACGAGCCGCGAGATTTCGCAACTACGTCGGCCATGCCAACAGATTCAAACACAGCGCGCATTGGGCCTCCGGCGATAACGCCAGTACCTGCAGGAGCCGTACGAAGTGTCACTTTGCCTGCACCCCAACGACCATCAATGTCGTGATGAAGTGTGCGGCCTTCTTTCAAAGGCACGCGGATCAAAGTGCGCTTGGCAGCTTCTGTGGCTTTACGCACAGCTTCTGGAACTTCACGGGCTTTGCCGTGACCAAAACCTACGCGGCCCTTTTGGTCGCCAACAACCACAAGGGCTGCGAAACCAAAGCGCTTACCGCCTTTTACTACTTTTGCAACGCGGTTGATATGAACCAGCTTGTCGGTAAACTCGCTGTCTTTATCTTCGCGGTTGTCTTTGCGTTCGGAGCGTTCTTTAGCCATTTGCTAAGCCTGTCGTCCTATAAAAATTAAAACTGAAGTCCACCAGAGCGTGCTGCGTCGGCCAAAGCCTTCACACGCCCATGGTAGATATAACCGCCGCGATCGAACACCACATCTTTGATGCCCGCTTTAACAGCGCGCTCGGCAATCAACTTGCCAATCGCTTCTGCCGCAGCTTTATCCGCACCGGTCTTCTTTGACTCTTGGAAAGATTTTTCCAAAGTCGAAGCCGCTGCTACTGTTACGCCCTTAACATCATCGATGATCTGAGCATAAATGTTCTTGCTGGAACGGAACACCGAAAGACGGGGCCGCCCATTCTCGCGCTTTGCCAATGCCTTGCGGACACGAGCAGTGCGGAGTGAAAGTGCTGATAATTTCTTTGCCATTGTCTTGTTCCGTTACTTTTTCTTGCCTTCCTTGCGGAAGATTTTTTCGCCAGCGTATTTAACGCCTTTGCCCTTGTAAGGCTCAGGTCCACGATATTCGCGGATTTCTGCGGCCACTTGGCCGACGCGCTGCTTATCAATGCCGCTGATCACGATTTCCGTGGGCTTTGGCACCTTAATTTCAATTCCATCTGGAACTGCATAGTTCACATCATGGCTATAACCAAGGTTAAGTTGCAACACCTTGCCATTCAAAGCAGCGCGGTAACCCACGCCGTTGATTTCAAGTGTCTTTGCATAACCGCTTGTTACACCTTGAACCATGTTAGCAACCAGAGTGCGAGACAGGCCCCAGCTGGAACGTGCCAACTTGGTTTGATCTTTTGGATCAACCTTGATGCCGTCTTCTTGCATTTTCACCAAAACAAATTCGTTGAGAACTTGTTTCAGTTCGCCCTTTGGACCCTTGATGTTGACCTGTTGCCCAGTAATGGAGGCTGTTACGCCTGCCGGAATGGGAACTACTTTTTTGCCAATACGTGACATGGTTTCTACCTCAGAATACTGTGCACAGCACTTCGCCGCCCACATTCTGGGCCCGGGCTTCCTGATCGCTCATCACACCTTTTGGTGTTGAAAGGATAGAAATTCCCAGCCCGTTGAATACGGAAGGAAGTGTTGCAACCGAAGCGTAAACGCGGCGGCCTGGTTTAGATACGCGTTGGATTTCCTTGATTACCGGAGCACCATCAAAATATTTCAATTCCACTTCGATCTCAGACTTACCGTCTTTTTCGATCACGGCGAAACCGCGAATATAGCCTTCCTTCTGCAGAACTTCCAAAACATGCTCACGCAGTTTGGAGGTTGGGATAGCTACTTTATTCTTGCTCCGCATATGTGCGTTGCGGATGCGGGTCAGCATATCGCTGATAGGATCTGTATTGCTCATCGCTACTCTCCTTACCAGCTCGACTTAACCATGCCAGGGATCAAACCCTGGTTGGCCATTTCACGCATAGCAATTCGTGACAATTTGGTTTTGCGATAATATGCGCGCGGACGCCCAGTAATTTCGCAGCGGTTACGGATGCGGGTCTTGGCAGAATTGCGTGGCATTTGTGCCAATTGCAAAGTTGCCGCGAAACGCTCTTCCATCGGCGTGTCCTTTTTCATCACAACGGCCTTGAGGCGCTTGCGCTTTGCGTCGAAACGCTTGGACAAGGCACGACGTTTATCGTTGCGGTTAATGGAGCTCGTTTTTGCCATGGAACGTCCTCAAATCTTAGCTGTGTTCATCATTACGCAGCCGCCTGTTGTTGGCGTTTACGGAATGGGAAGTTAAACAATGTGAGAAGCGCAAGCGCTTCAGCGTCGGTTTTCGCAGTGGTACAAACCACCACATCAAGGCCCCAGATCCGATCAATTTTATCGTAATCGATTTCTGGAAAAATCAAATGTTCTTTAATGCCCAATGCAAAATTGCCGTTGCCATCAAAACTGCGATCAGTCAGACCACGGAAATCGCGTACCCGAGGCAATGCGATTGTGACCAAACGATCGAGGAATTCATACATGCGTGTCTTGCGCAAAGTTACCTTCGCACCAATGGCTAAATTTTCGCGGATCTTGAACTGCGCAATAGCTTTTTTGGTCTTGGTAATAACAACCTTCTGACCAGCAATCTTTTGCAATTCACCAGCGGCAACAGTTACCAGCTTTGAATCCTGTGTCGCTTCACCAACGCCCATGTTCAGAACGATCTTGGTGACCCGTGGAACCTGCATAACGTTCTGATAGCCAAACTGCTTGATCATCGCAGGGCGCACGACATCGTTATATTGGGTTTGTAAGCGCGCGATGTAACCTTCTGGCAAGCCAGCGTTTGCATCAGCAACCGGACCTGAATCCGTCGTCGCTTCCTTTTTCTTAGCTTTGGCGGGTGCCTTAGCCTTTTTCTCTTCGTCAGCCATCTATCGTCGCTCCTGTGCGCTTGGCAACGCGGACTTTTTTGCCGCCGTCAAGCGTCTTGTAACCTACGCGGGTCGCTTTTCCAACATTAGGATCGATCAGCGCCAAATTCGAAATATGAATTGGCATCAACTTATTGATGATGCCGCCTTCAGTTGCGCCTTGAGCCTTTGTGTGGCGCTTAGCAACATTAACACCTGAAACAACGGCACGGTTTTCGTCTGTGATAATCTGCATCACATCGCCCTTTTTGCCTTTGTCTTTGCCGGCGATAACAATAACCTTATCGCCCTTTTTGATTTTAAACTTAACTGGCATCACAAAACCTCCGGTGCCAAGGAAATAATCTTCATTTGGTTCTTGCCACGAAGCTCACGTGGAACTGGTCCGAAAATACGGGTTCCAACTGGCTCGCCTTGAGCATTGATCAAAACAGCGGCATTGCGGTCAAAGCGGATAGACGAACCATCAGCGCGGCGCAAATCTTTTGCAATGCGAACAACGATGGCCTTCATCACTGAGCCCTTCTTCACGCGACCGCGTGGAATGGCTTCTTTGATCGACACAACGATAACATCGCCAACTGAAGCATAACGACGCTTCGAGCCGCCGAGCACCTTGATGCACTGTACACGACGCGCACCTGAATTATCGGCAACGTCGAGATTGGTTTCTTGTTGAATCATGGTTTATCCGCCTTATGCCTTAGCCGCATCAACTTTGCTGACAAACGACCAGCGCTTCAGCTTTGACAACGGACGGGTTTCTTCAATCCGCACAACTTCGCCAATCTTGGCTTCGTTCTTTTCATCATGCGCATGATATTTCTTCGACAAACGAACAGTCTTTTTGAAAACCGGATGCAGCAAGCGGCGTTCCACTTTCACAACAATCGTCTTATCGTTTTTGTCGCTCACCACGACACCTTGCAATATGCGTTTCGGCATTTTCTCTGCTCCTACTTCGCTGGTTTCTTGGCTGCAACAGTTTGCGTCTTAAGACGCGCGATGTCGCGGCGGATCTGGCGGATACGGGATGTGTTTTCAAGTTGGCTTGAAGCACGTTGGAAGCGCAGGTTGAGCTGCTCTTTGCGGAGCTTCAAAATTTCGTCTTTCACCTGGTCTGCTGAAAGGGCACGAACATCAGTCATTTTCATAATAATAATCCCCTCTCTTTACGCTTCGCCAAGGCGCGCAACAAAGCGGCACTTGATTGGAAGCTTGGCAGCAGCTAGTCGCAGCGACTCTTCAGCAACAGCACGTGGAATACCATCAACTTCAAAAATCACGCGGCCTGGCTTAACGCGGGCTGCCCAATATTCAGTTGAACCCTTACCAGAACCCATGCGCACTTCGGCTGGCTTCTTAGATACAGGCACGTCTGGGAACACCCGGATCCACACACGTCCAGCACGCTTCATACCGCGCGCAAGCGCACGACGAGCAGCTTCAATTTGGCGAGCCGTCAAACGTTCTGGCTCAAGTGCCTTCAAACCAAACGCACCGAAATCCAGTGTGTTGCAGCTTGTCGACTTACCGTGAATACGGCCCTTATGGGCTTTGCGGTATTTTGTTTTTTTAGGTTGCAGCATGATTTATCTCATTCAGCCTTATGCGTTCGCATTTTCACGACGCGGTGGACGGCTTGCAGGCCCTTCCTGTGCTTCGTTCATGCGGCGGTCTTGAGCCATTGGATCGTGTTCGAGAATTTCGCCTTTGAAAATCCAAACTTTTACACCGTTAGTGCCGTAAGCCGTGTGGGCTGTCGCAACACCATAGTCAATTTCGGCGCGCAATGTGTGCAATGGAACGCGACCTTCGCGGTACCATTCAACACGCGCAATTTCAGCACCGCCCAAACGACCCGAGCAGGTGATCTTGATGCCTTCAGCACCGAGACGTTGTGCAGATTGCACGGCGCGCTTCATAGCGCGGCGGAATGCAACACGGCGTTCGAGTTGTTGTGCAATGTTATCAGCAACCAAAGTCGCATCAACTTCTGGCTTGCGCACTTCAACAATGTTGAGGTGAACTTCAGAACCAGTCATATCGGCAACCTTCTTGCGAAGCTTTTCAATATCAGCGCCCTTCTTGCCGATCACCACACCAGGACGAGCCGAATAAATAGTCACACGGCACTTCTTGTGCGGACGTTCAATCAGAACTTTAGAAACACCAGCGAGCTTCAGTTCCTTCGTGAGATAGGCGCGGATCGCCACATCTTCGTGAAGCAACTTGCCGAATTCGCGCTTTCCTGCGAACCAGCGGCTGTCCCATGTGCGGTTAATGCCGAGGCGCAAACCGATTGGATTGACTTTCTGACCCATTATGCGGCCTCTTTCGCTTGACGAACAATAATCGTGAGTTCGCTGAAATATTTCTTGATGTGTCCAACCCGCCCTCTGGCATCTGGCATCCAGCGCTTCATCACCAGGTTCTTACCGACCCAAGCTTCAGCAACCATCAGATCATTGATGTCGAGGTTGTGGTTGTTTTCGGCATTCGCAATTGCGGACTCCAAAGTCTTCTTCACATCCTTAGCAATGCGGCGGCGCGAGAATGTCAAATGCGCGAGAGCATCATGAACTTTACGGCCACGAATTTCAGTGGCCACTTCGTTCAATTTGCGCGGCGATATACGAATGGAGCGTGTGATCGCTTTGGCTTCGGTATCGCTTAACGCGCGTGGGGTTTTTGCTTTGCTCATGTTACTTCGAGGCCTTTTTATCGCCGGCAGAGTGAGCTTTGAATGTGCGAGTTGGCGCAAATTCACCAAGCTTATGCCCAACCATTTCTTCCGAAACGTGCACAGGAATGAACTTGTTGCCATTATGAACCTGGAATGTCAGGCCCACAAATTGCGGCAAGATGGTGGAGCGGCGGCTCCATGTCTTGATCGCAGCATTGCGTTGGCCGCGAGCGGCTTCCGCTTTCTTTAAAATATATCCGTCTACGAACGGACCTTTCCAGACTGAGCGTGTCACTGGGTGCTACCTCTTACTGCGATTTCTTGCGATCATGGCGCGAACGCACAATGAACTTCGAAGTCGATTTGTTAGAACGTGTCTTATATCCCTTGGTTGGCTTACCCCATGGTGTAGCCCAATGCTTACCACCATTAGTACGGCCGCCGTTTGGATGGTCGACTGGGTTGCGTGCGATACCGCGTGAAACCGGGCGAGAGCCCTTCCACCGTGCACGACCAGCCTTACCAACCACTTCGTTGATATGGTCTTGGTTTGATACAGCACCGACCGAAGCCATGCACTTGCTATCCACCATGCGAGTTTCGCCAGACTTCAACTTGATGATCACGAAACCACCATCACGACCAGCAACCATCGCGTAAGTTCCAGCAGCGCGCGAAAGCGAACCACCAGCACCTGGCTTGGTTTCAATGTTGTGCACAATGGTGCCCACCGGAATTGCTCCGATTGGCATGGCATTGCCTGGTTTCACGTCAGCTGTCTGACCTGAGATAACTGTGTCACCTGCCGCTAAACGTTGCGGTGCCAAGATGTAAGACAATGTGCCGTCTGTATACTTGATCAGAGCGATAAAGCCCGTCCGGTTTGGATCATACTCCAAACGCTCAACTACAGCTGGCATATCATGCTTTGTGCGCTTGAAATCGATCAAACGATAAGCAGTCTTGTGGCCACCGCCCTTACGGCGTGATGTAATGCGACCAGTGTTTGAACGACCACCCGCAGAATGCGCGCCTTCGACCAAAGACTTAACTGGCTTGCCCTTATAGAGATGGCTGCGGTCAACTTGGATAAGATGACGGCGACCGGCGCTCGTGGGGTTAAATGTTTTCAGTGCCATAGCTTACCTGCTCACAGTCCTGTCGTTACATCGAGCCGCGAACCTTCGGCCAATGTCACGTATGCTTTTTTGATATCGCTCAATTTGGCAGCTCTGCCCTTGAAGCGACGTACTTTGCCCATGCGCACCAAAGTGTTCACAGACTTAACTTTCACACCAAACAAACCTTCAACAGCAGCCTTGATTTGTGGCTTTGTTGCAGTCAAGGCAACCTTGAATACAACGGCGTTGTGAATGCTGACCATCGTCGATTTCTCGGTGATGGCTGGGCTTTTGATAATGTTATAGTAATGCTCTTTGCTCATTTGAACCGTGCCTCCAGCGCTTCAACAGCAGCCTTGGTGAGAACCAAATTCTTGCGGCGAAGAATGTCATAAACATTGATGCCTTGAATTGGCAGCACATCAATGCCGATAATGTTGCGTGCCGCGTTTGCGAAGCCTTCGTTCACCGTTGCACCATCAATGATGAGAGCATTTGTCCAGCCAAGCTTGGCAAACAACAGCTTCATTTCTTTGGTCTTCGGGTTTGTAACTTCGGCCTTATCTAAAACCAGAAGTTCAGAAGCCTTGATCTTGGCAGAAATTGCATGCCGCAAACCAAGAGCGCGAATTTTCTTGTTCAACGAAGTCTCGTGGCTGCGCATGCGCGGACCAAAGGCCTTGCCGCCGCCAACGAAAATACCAGATTTCCGCGAACCGTGACGGGCCGTACCGCCACCTTTTTGCTTCCCAAGCTTTGCCGTGGTGCGATTGATTTCACCACGTGACTTGGCTTGGTGCGTGCCCTGCTGGCGCTTGTTGAGCTGCCATTGGATAACACGGTGGATCAAGTCTTGGCGTGGATCTAAACCGAAAATCGCATCGGAAACATCTAACGTGCCAGCATTACCAGCTTCAATTGTTGTTACATCTAATTTCATCTTGGCCTCACTGTGCTGCTGGTGCGGCAGCAACGGCTGCAGCAGTGAAAGCACCAGGCTTTGGCGCACTTGCCGGAAGCTTGCGCTTCACCGCATCACGAACCGAAACCCATCCACCTTGTGATCCGGGAACTGAACCCTTCACCAGGATCAAACCACGTTCTTTGTCAGTCTTCACAACAATGACATTTAACGTTGTTACTGTCTCATCACCGAGGTGACCAGGCATCTTCTTGTTCTTGAAAACCTTACCAGGATCTTGGCGGTTTCCAGTAGAGCCAATCGAACGATGTGAAACAGACACACCATGCGTTGCCCGAAGACCCTTGAAGTTCCAGCGCTTCATACCGCCGGCAAAGCCTTTGCCCTTGGAGGTGCCAGTCACGTCAACATATTGACCGACAACAAAGTGATCAGCGGTTACTTCAGCGCCAACTGGCATTGTGCTTTCAGCATCAACGCGGAATTCCTGAAGCTTGCGCTTTGGTTCCACATTGGCCGCAGCAAATTGCCCACGATCAGCTTTGGTCAAACGCTTGATCTTTGGTGTGCCAGAGCCGAGTTGCAAAGCAGTATAGCCATGCTTGTCAACTGTCTTGTGGCCAACAACGATCACGCTGTCCATTTTCAACACGGTCACAGGAACGACTGCTCCCTCCTCCGTGTAAATCCGGGTCATGCCCAGTTTTTTTGCGATGATGCCAGAACGCATCGTCTTCTCCTCAACAGCTCTTAGAGCTTAATTTCAACATCAACACCCGAAGCCAAATCAAGCTTCATAAGTGCATCGACTGTTTGTGGCGTTGGATCCACGATATCCAAAAGGCGGCGGTGAGTCCGCATTTCAAACTGCTCGCGACTTTTCTTGTCAACGTGCGGTGAACGGTTAACAGTGAACTTTTCGATCCGCGTTGGCAGCGGAACCGGACCACGAACCTGAGCGCCAGTGCGCTTGGCTGTGTTCACGATCTCACGCGTCGAATTATCGAGAATTCGATGATCAAACGCTTTGAGACGAATACGGATGTTTTGGCGTTGCATGTGCGTCAGCCTCAGTCCGAAATCTTAGCAACAACGCCGGCACCAACGGTGCGGCCGCCTTCGCGGATAGCAAAGCGCAGTTTTTCTTCCATGGCGATCGGCTGAATAAGCTCAACATTAAACGAGATGTTATCGCCAGGCATCACCATTT
>JANOUE010000116.1:0-22711 GCA_031416755.1 Hyphomicrobiales bacterium | reverse complement strand
TAAACTTAATCAATGCATCAGCTGCGATAGCACCTTGGGGCAGGACCATGAGCGGGTTGATATCGAGTGCTTCGATGTCATCTTTGTAGGCGGCGGCGAAAGCGCATACGGATTGGATTGCTGCGACGGTTGCCTGTTGATCGCCAGATTTTCCTCTGAAGCCTTCGATGAGTCTCCAGACTTTCAATTTCTTCAGTGCACGGACTATTTCATCTTCGCCACATGGCAGGAGGAGGGTGACGGAGTCTTTCAGCAGTTCTGTGAAGATGCCACCAGCGCCGATGACCAATGCTAGACCGAATTGCGGATCGCGCGTGAGGCCGATGATGAGTTCGGCCACTGCCCCTTCAACCATTTTTTCAATGAGGAGCTCATTGCCCAGGTTGGCCATACGAGATGAGGTGGCTTCGACTTCTTCGGGGGTTCGGAGATTGAGAGCGACACCACCTGCTTCGGTTTTATGCAGAATGGTGGCGGAGGAGATTTTTAACGCTACCGGGTAGCCGAGATGATTGGCCACCATTGCTGCCTCCGAAATATCGCAAATTTTGCCATTTGGAATTTGCAGTCCAAATTTCTTAAGCAGGGCCTTTCCCTCATACTCTGTCATCCCGTCGAAAGACGGGACCCAGTGATCCACGTTCGGTGCTAGGTTTTCTGGGTCCCGACTTTCGTCGGGATGACGAATTAAGGAGTGGGGATGTCGGTCTAATTGATAATTACGTCCAATAAACGCCGCCGCCTCAAACGCCGTCAGCGCATCATCCAAACCCATCATGGGTGTTATATTTTCGGCGCTCAATTGTGCCGCCATTTCGAGTGGCATGGATTCTGGCAATGACGCCACAATCACAACGCGGGCTTGGTTTACTTTCGCAGCGGCGGTGAAAGCGCGGGAAGTTTTATACCAGGCGGCAGGGTTCATGTGCGGGTGGGTGGGCACATCCAAAATTAACATGCCCACATCAAAGCCGCCTGAGAGTGTGGCGGTAAAGGTGGCCTCAAGCTTGGCTTCATCGCCCCAAATGAACGTGTGATAATCGAGCGGGTTATCAATCGAGACAAACTCATTCAGAGTTGCAGCCACGCGCGATTTTGTTTCGGCGGTGAAGGGTGGGAAGGAAATTTTTTTCTCCAACGCCATATCTGCAACCAAAGCAGCTTCGCCGCCGGAGCAACTCATTGACACCAAGCGGCTGTCATTCAGTGGGCCGCCATGATGCAGGAACTTCAAAGTTTCAGCAAAAGCGGTGACCGATTTCATGCGCGCAATGCCGTGGCGTTCAAACAACGCATCATAAAGATTATCAGCACCAGAAAGCGATGAAGTGTGGCTCAAGGTGACTTTGGCACCTTGTTCGGAGCGTCCGGTTTTGAGGGCAATCACCGGCTTCTTATGCTGGCGGGCAATTTCAGCGGCGCGGGCAAAGGCAGCAATATCTTTCAGGCCTTCAATGTGGAGGCCGATGGCTGTGATGCGATCATCCTGCGCCAGCGCTTCCAACATGCGGGCCATATCAACATCGGCTTGGTTGCCAATGGCAAAGAGTGAAGCCAAGGGCAGGGCGCGGTTGCTCATGCCGAAATTGCAGGCAATGTTGCCTGATTGCGTAATGATGGCCACGCCACGATCACGGATTTCTAAACCATGCTCATCTGGCCAGAGGGCACAGCGCGAAAGCGTGTTCACAAAGCCATAACAATTTGGGCCGAGCAGGGGCATGCCATTTGCGGCTTTGAGTAATTCGGCTTGCAGTTTCGTGGCCCCGGCTTCAGCAAAACCAGCGGCATAGATCACCGCACCGCCACAATTTTTGGCGCGCAGCTGGCGGACGATTTCAACAGTCGGTTCGCGCTTCACAGCAATAAAGGCGGCATCGATATTGCCTGCAATGTCCTCAACCGATCTCACCGTGGCAATGCCGCCCAGCTCTTCGCGCTTGGGGTGGACCGCCCAGATTTTTCCGGTGAAGCCAAGTTCGCGCGTGCGCGTGATAGCGATGGCACATTCATTGCCGCCAATGAAGGCGATTGATTTTGGATTGAGGAGGCGTTGCAGAGATCTTGTCATTTTTAATTCCTACTCCCCTTCTCCCCTCGAGGGAGAAGGTGGCGCGAAGCGACGGATGAGGGGGCTGGTGGCAGTTGGACTCGCGGGAACCACCCCCTCATCCGTCTCGCGCGAAGTGGCGCGATCCACCTTCTCCCTCGAGGGGAGAAGGAGAAAGCCTGAAAAATCTTAGCCACCCAACGGCCGGAGCAAAGCGCGGCTGATAATGTGGCGTTGGATTTCTGATGTCCCTTCCCAGATTCGTTCAACTCTTGCATCGCGCCAGATGCGCTCTAAGGGCAAGTCACTCATCAGGCCCATGCCACCATGAATTTGGATGGCTTCATCGGCGATGAAGGCCAGCACTTCGGTGGATTTTAATTTGGCCATTGCCATATCCATTTCAGTGACAGTGCCTTGATCATATTTCCAGGCAGCTTCACGGGTTAGAAGTTCGGCGGCTTTGAGTTCCATCGCCATGTCAGCAAGCTTAAACGAGATGCCTTGGAATTTGCCAATCTGCTGGCCGAATTGTTCGCGGTCCACGGCATATTGCAGCGCGTGTTCCATGGCGCGTTCGGCGCGGCCCAAGCAGGTGGAGGCCACTTGCAGGCGCGTTGCCCCCAGCCAAGAGTTGGCAACCTCAAAGCCTTTGTGCAACTCGCCTAAAATTTGGGATTTATGCACCCGGCAATCTTGGAATTCGAGAATGTTATTGGGATAGCCGCGATGCGAGACATTCTTATAACCATCGCGCACGGTGAAGCCCTTGGTGCCTTTGTCGATCAAGAAAGCCGTGATCAATTTCTTTTTGCCACGCGGGGTTTCTTCTTCGCCGGTTGCTGCAAACAAAACGGTGAAATGCGCTTCATCGCCATGGCTGATGAAATGCTTCACGCCATTGATCACAAACTCATCGCCGTCTTGTTTGGCAAATGTTTTCATGCCGCGCAAATCGGAACCCACACTGGGTTCTGTGAGCGCCAAGCAATCTGCTTTTTCGCCACGCACGGCGGGCAGGAGGTAACGTTCGCGCTGTTCTTGATTGCAGGCCATGAGAATGTTGGAAGGGCGACCCACGCAGGTCCAATGCAGCGCGTAATTGGCTCTACCTAGTTCCTTTTCGTAAAGACACCACGTCAAAGTATCTAGACCCGCACCACCGCCTTCTTCGGGAATGTTGGCCGCGAAGAGGCCAGCGGCGATGGCTTTGGCTTTCAGCTCATCGCGAAGCTCTGGGCGAAGTTTTCCAGTTTCCTCAACTTCTTTCTCATGGGGATAAAGTTCATTGGCAACGAAATCTTTCGTCGTCTTGATGATCATTTGTTGTTCTTCAGAGAGCGAGAAATCCATGTTTTACCTGATGTGAAAAGTTTCTATGTGGCCATCAATGGCGATGTCTTGGCCGTTGACCATATAGGCGGCAGGGCTTGCGAGATAGAGGCAGAGGCCGGCAATTTCTTCAGGCTCGGTGAAGCGTGAGAGCGACTGCTGGCTCACTAACTCTTTGGCCACTATATCAACAGCCACGCCGCGAAGTGCAGCCTCACTTTCAGCAACACGCATGATACGCGGGCCATTTACGGCACCAGGGCATATGGCATTGCAGCGCACACCGTGTGGCCCAAGTTCGATTGCCAATGATTTGGTGAGGCCGATCACCGCCCATTTTGCAGCAGCATAAGGTGTTCGATTGCCGAAGCCGAATAGACCTGCATTTGACGACATATTGATGATGAGGCCGGAGCCTTGGGCCTTCATTACCGGGGCTGCTCGCCTTGCGCAGAGGAACTGCGAGTCGAGGCAGACTTCAATGGTTTCGCGCCAATCAGCATAATCAATATCATCAACCGGGGCAGTGGGGCCTTTGATGCCGGCGTTATTCACCATTACATCAAGCCCGCCCAGATCATCCAGCGCATCATCAAACCACGCATCAATCTCGCCTTCGCTGCGTACATTCACATGGGTTGCAGCAATTTCAGGAAAGTCTGCGCGGAAGGCGTCAAGGGCTTCCTCGCTGACATCGCAGATATGGACCTTGGCACCTTCATCATAAAATGCTTTGGCAATGGCGCGGCCAATGCCTGAGGCTGCGGCGGTGATCATAACGCGGTGTTGCATGTGTTATATTCTCCATTTCACCCTCATGCTGAGGTGTGAGCCTCGAAGCATTCTTACTGTGGCGCACCCTTCGAGGCCTTGCAAGGGCAAGTCATCTCAGGGTGAGGGAATCGATATCACTTGCGCTTCTTCCTTGCCTTTTCTTCTCTAGCCAACACCAGTCCAGCACCTATTTTATGCTTCTTGAACAGCTTCATCATATCAACCAAAATTGCATTACGTTTGGCTTCCAATTGGGCAACGGTTTTTCCACCTGCTTGGGCTTCGCAGCCTTCGATGAGGCGGGTTTCGAGCGCGTCATTCCATTTGGGGAATTTGAGGTCAGTCCATGGCAATTCTAATGTGGGGTCAAATTGTTTCATGAAATCGCGCATGCCGCCGGGGCCACCTGCCAAATGATAAGTTTGGAATGAGCCCATGAAGGCCCAGCGCATGCCTGCTGAGTAAATGATCGAGTCATCAATATCTTCTGTGCTACCCACATCCTTATCCAGAATGTGCAAAGCTTCGCGCCACAAGGCTTCTTGCAGGCGATCACAAATGTAGCCATCGATTTCCTTTTTCAGGCGCAGCACTTGCATGCCAATCGATTCAAAATAGGCTTTGGCACTGACCATGCTTTGTTCACTGGTTTTAGTGCCGGGAACAATTTCAACCAAAGGCAAAAGATAAACTGGATTAAACGGATGACCGATAATCACGCGCTCTGGAGATTGCGCGCATTCTGATTGCAGGCGCGTGGGCAGGAAGCCAGACGAGGAGGAAGCGATGATTACGTCTGGCTTGGCAATCGCGTCAATATCTTTGAACAGTTTAATCTTCAGGGCCTCACGCTCGGGGGCTGCTTCGTGGATGAACTCAGCTTTGGAAGCCATTTCGGCCAGTTCCGTAGTGAAGGTGAGTTTGCCTTTTTTCTCAAGTTTACCCAAAAGCTTTTCCATCGAAGGCCAAGCGGTTTTGATTTGCGCTTTTAGTTTTGCTTCAGCCGTTGGCGAGACATCATAGGCAATCACGTTGATGCCGCGAATGAGTGCGCGCGCTGCCCAGCCTGCACCGATTAGACCAGTGCCCGCAATGCCGATAGTTTTTGGCTTCATTTTTTCAATCCCAGAATTGCGCGGCCTTCATCAGGTGTTGCAATTTTTGTTCCTAATATTTCGATAATATTCACGGCGCGTTCCACCAGCGTGGCGTTGGAAGCAAACACGCCTCTATCGAGATAGAGATTGTCTTCCAGCCCAACACGCACATGGCCGCCAAGAAGCACAGCTTGGGCCACGGCTGGGAACTCATTGCGGCCAATACCGAAGGCGGCCCAGATAGCGTTCTTGGGCAATTGCGATTTCATATAGGCCATAGTCTCAGTGTTATAGGGTGCACCCCACGGAATGCCGAGGCAGAGTTGGAACAGTGGCAATTCATCCATCAGGCCTTCCTCACACATTTTTGAGGCGAACCACACATGGCCGGAATCAAATACTTCCATTTCCGCCTTCACGCCATATGACTGGATTAGCTTGGCTTGTTCGCGCAATTGCAGTGGCGTTTGCACCATGATGTTATTGCTATCGCCAAAATTCATGGTGCCGCAATCTATGGTGCAAATTTCGGGGCGCAGCTCTTTAATGTGAAGGTACCTTGTTTGCGGGCCTACAAGATCAGTGCCCGGCCCCCATTTCATCGGTTCTTCGCCGGGGCCCACATCTAAATCGCCGCCCATCCCAGCAGTGAAGTTGATGATAATCTGGGAGTTCTTAGCGCGGATTTTTTCCATCACCTCACGGTAAAGATCAACATCGCGCGTGCCTTTGCCGGTGACCACATTGCGCACATGGCAGTGAACGATGGTTGCACCCGCTGCAGCGGCCTCAAGCGCCGAGTCAGCAATTTGTTGCGGTGTCACTGGAATGGCGGGGTGCTTGCCCACGGTGTCGCCTGATCCAGTGATGGCGGCGGTGATGATAACTTTTGGCTGCATGATATTCTCCTTGCCATGAGAATAGAACTTAGATTGGCGATCTGGCGAGAAGAATGCGCCTGTAGCCTGTAGATTTGCGACTCTGGTCTGACTTGCAAATCTCTGCTAGTGTAATTTGTGGGGTGGGCATTAATTACAGGAGGTTCACATGAAATTAGCAAATGTAATTTCAATCGCACTGTTGGGTTGGGCTCTGGCGTTTGGATCAGCGCAGGCAGCCGAGCAAACTTTTGCCAAACCAAAACAAGGCCCTTATAGGGTTGATTGGTGCTATCAATGGGGTACGCAGTGCGGTCAGCCAGCTGCGGACCGTTTTTGCCAGTCTAAATCATTTGTAAAAGCAAATGATTTTGAGCAGGCTGTAAACATAGGTTCACTAACGCCAACTATTGTGCAAGCAACCGGGCAAATCTGCAACGGACCTGAGTGTGATGGCTTTACATATATTACCTGTGTGAAGCCTAATTTGCCAATGCTGCCACTGCCAATATTACCTGATCCGACACCTGATGACAGCGACACTGAAACCTATAAGAAGCCGAAGATTGGTGGCGTGCGTTTGAACTATTGTTTCAGGAAGGGCAAGGGTTGTGGTCAAAAAGCCGCCGATGCTTTCTGCGAACAAGAGGATTACAATGAAGCCGTCGATTTTGCGCAATCGTCACCAATGGGGCCTTCCAAGCCAACTCGTTACATTGGTAACAATGCGAAGTGTTTGAACTCCGTTTGTTATGGTTTTAAATCAATCACTTGCGGCGATCAGCAATAACTAAATTGAATGAAGAGATCAAGGGCGGGAAATCATCCCGCCCGGATTTTATAATCCCGCCTGCCATATCTTGATCGCCTCAATCGGGCGCACTAGCATCAGCACATTGAGTGTTAGATTATCGCGGATGACGTATAGCGCCAGCAGCTCCATGGCGATGGCGGCTGCGATTGTTAAGCGCGTTGGCAAGCGGCTGGCGAGGTAGAAGCCCAACACCATCGCAGCCACGTCGCACATTGAATTCAAAATTGAATCGCCAAAATAATCCAGTGAGATTGTAGCTTCGCGATATCGGTTAATGATGAAGCTGGAATTTTCTAAAATCTCCCAGCCGCATTCAATCAAGGTGGCAATGCCGAGGCGCGTGGCCATAGAGGCTCGACGCGCAATCAGGTGCGTTAGGCCATAAAATAGAAATCCGTGAATAATATGCGAAAGTGTATACCAATCTGCAATGTGTTGTGAATTGCCCGGGCTATTCACTACACCTTCCCACAATTTAACAAACCCGCATTTGCAAATATAGAGCCGCCCATTCATGCGCTCAATCACAGCCGTTGCCACCATGATAAGAGCTGCAGGGAGGCATGAGCGGAGGGTCATTGGTTTGGTCATTCAAAAGTGATAATAGAAAAACTTGCCTGGGAGAAGTGAGCTGTGGCCGCTTGAGTTTAAGTCCTGTAGTTTTATGTGATTTGCAAGTGTAGAGAAACTCCATTTGGCAAAGCGGCAGGTGATTAAATCATTGACAGGGGGGGTCGATGAGAGTGAAATTGGCGGATGCGAATAGTATGGGCCATGGCACTGTATCTTCTCGCGATCGTTCCGGCAGCGGCAGGTGAAAACGGTTGTACTTGCAAATTTGTCGGGGGCGATGTGAAGCAGGGAGAAACTGCTTGTATTTCGACTGCCCAAGGCAAATCCTTGGCGCGCTGCGAAATGGTGCTGAACAACACAAGTTGGACGATCTTAAACCAACCTTGTGATGTGGAGCAGAGCTCGAGAAAAACCGGCAAACACGGATTTTCTTCAGAAGCGAAAAAGGGCTGATTGTGCTTGAGCAAAATTGCGCCAAGGCGGAATCGTCTTGGCGATAACATGATGCTGCAACATAAAGCTGATCGAGGACGGAAGTCGCAACGCGAAGGTTTCAAATTTCTTAAAAATGGTTAATGAACCAATTCTAAACCTCTGATTTAATGCGTTGAATCCATTGCAACTCTCTTCTGTCTGTGAAATAGTATCGCAACGTCCACAGGTGAGTCGCTTGGTGAGATGGTGGTGGGCGCTGCGTCAATTCCCTTGTTTGAACGAGAAGGATGACTGACATGGACAAAACTCTACCTACTGTAGAAACGACCCCGGTTAATCTTGAAGATCGCATTCGTACCGCCGCCCACCAAATGTGGGAAGCGGAGGGCAGGCCAGAAGGTCTGGCTGAAACCCACTGGCTGCACGCCTGTGAGTTGATTGCCAAGCAAGATGAAGCATTCCCGCCGGAATGGTTGCAACGCGATGCCGAACGTGCACTTAAGGCCGAAAAACCAGAACCCACAACGTCGATTGAGCAGATAAAGAAAAGATTGGAAAATCGCGCCGCATGATTTTGCAGCCGATCAACTCAAACTAGCCTTGGGGAAGATCAGCCCCAAGGCTGAAATCTGATCTTCAGGTGTTGTCATGCCGAAAAAAAATGCACCGGACCTTTATCATCTCGACGCAGATGCTATGCGTGAGAAGTTGGACACCAGCGGCCTGAAACCTTTGCTGCCGCCGCGCACAATAAATATGCGCGGGCCATTTCTGTGGACCGACACAACGCAATACGAAGCCACCGAACATCGCTCGGCTGCCTGACAATTTCAAGGCGCGGGGGTTCTCAACATCTGACTGTAAGAACTCGGTTATCATTTGCCGCATAAGCAATTGGTCTCTGCCGCCATTCAACTGCGGTAACCACCAGTGTCATCAAGATCTATTTGGTTCATTCAGAAGTAAATCGCCGGTCACACCTCGAGCCCCGGAATCTCCACCATTTGCACTCCAGCAATTTTCCAGCTGCCATCTGCTTGCTTTTGCATTGCATAAACAGCTTCATAGCGTTTGCCATCAGCAGCCGTGATGGTGACGTGTTGCGCGGGGCGGCCCAGCGTGTCGATTTTCGCCTTGCCGAAAGTATATTTACGGTTCTGCAAGATGGGCTGATATCCGCCTTTCACCATGGCCATGAATTTTTCAACAGTGGGGAAGGCTTTGGTCACAATCGGTGCTGCAAAACTATAGGCCATTGCGCCATCTTCAGCTTTAAACGCTTCAAGCTGACCGCCGATCACCTGCTGGACGGCGGCTTTATCAGATTGGTTGATATCTTCTGCAAAAGCCGAACTCATTAACAACAGCGAGATGAAAAACGACGCGAGTAATTTTAACATGGCAACCTCCGTTAATAAACTTGATACGGTGACAATTGGATTGCGGTTTGGTTTGGTGTAAAACTCTAGAGCTAATAGTGCTGCTTGACGAAATCACATCATGGTGATGAGTATGGTTTCTGTGACTACATTGAATGCCGCAGCGCCTGGTAAACTGGCTTCCAACATCATGCATTTCGCACGCGTGCTGCGAGAGGCGGGCTTGCCAGTGGGGCCAAGTTCTGTGCTCGATGCCTTAGACGCGGCACTTGCTGGCACATTGCGCAGCCGCGAAGATTTTTATTGGACGCTGCACAGCATATTTGTAAAGCGGCGCGAGCAGCGTGATATTTTTGAGCAAGCCTTTCAAGCTTTTTGGCAAAAGCCACGCGCTCTGGAAGCTCTGTTTCAACTTGTGCAAGCGCAAATTGATCGTAGCAATGATAAGAAACCAGACAAGGCTGGATCGCGCCGTTTGGCTGATGCTTTGTTTGATGAGATGCTTTTTGCTGACAAGAAAAAATCTAAATCAGATTTGATCGAGATTGATGCGAGCGCTACTGTTTCGGCAGAAGAAATTTTACGTGCCAAAGATTTTGAACAAATGAGCGTTGCTGAGCAGGCATTGGCAAAAGCAGCAATTGCGCGCATGCGGCTTCGACAAACCCAAGTTAAAACGCGGCGATTTCATGCGTCTGCTGCGGGGGCTCGGATTGATTTGCGCCGCACACTGCGCAACAGTTTGATGGGCGGAATTAAGCTGGCGCGTAAAACTGTTTCCATGCGGGAGCCACCCTTGGTGGTGCTCTGTGATATCTCTGGATCGTGTTCAAGCTACAGCCGCATGTTTTTGCAGTTTCTGCATGCGCTAACCAATGATCGCGACCGGGTGGCGGTGTTTTTGTTTGGCACGCGACTTACCAACGTGACACGTGATTTGAAGCGGCGCGATGTAGATGAGGCTTTAGCGCGAGTTTCAAGTTCAGTGAAAGATTGGTCGGGCGGCACGCGGATTGGCACAGCACTGCACGAATTTAATTTTAAGTGGGGCAGGCGAGTATTGACCGGCGGGGCGCATGTTTTGATTATGACCGATGGCTTGGACCGCGAAGATGTTGCAACTCTCGAACTTGAAATGCAGCGCTTACGCCGCTCAACAAAACGCATTGTATGGCTTAACCCGCTTTTGCGCTTTGAAGGATTTGAAGCTGTGGCTGGCGGCATTCGTGCTATGATGCCTTATGTTGATGAGTTTCGGCCGGTGCATAGTTTGGATAGCTTGACAGATTTGGCCGCCACGCTTGCAAGTCCGCGAAGCTCTCGCCATGATCCCAATCTGTGGATGGAGAAGGTTTCATGATTTTAGAAACAGCAGCGCAGTGGTTGGGTGAGGGGCGGAAAGTTGCTTTGGCCACCGTGATTGAGACGTGGGGTTCAGCACCCCAACCGGTGGGTTCGCAATTGGTTGTGGATGCTGATGGCAATTTCATGGGCGCTGTATCGGGTGGATGTGTTGAGGGCGAAGTGATAACAGTAGCAATCGATGCAATTGCCTCGGGCAAGCCTCAGACTTTGCAATTTGGTGTGGCTGATGAGACTGCATGGAAAGTTGGTTTGGCCTGCGGTGGAAAAATTCGGGTTTATGTGGAGCCCGTGGTGTGAAAGTTGAAACACTCAATGCCGTTATCAAAGCACGCGCGATGCGCCGCGCTATTGCGGTTGTCACGGATTTGGAAAGCGGTGCGCAGCGCATTGTTGAGCGCGGTTACGAGTTCGAAGAAGCATTTCGCTTTGACAAATCATCGATTGTTGAAAATAGTTTTGTGTCCATTCACAATCCGCCATTGCGACTGGTCATTATCGGGGCTGTTCATATTGCGCAGAGCATTATTCCAATAGCGCAAGCTGCAAGTTATGATATCTCGGTGATTGATCCGCGCGGGGCATTTGCGACGGGTGCGCGGTTTCCGAATGTGACGCTCTATGATGAGTGGCCGCAGGATGTTTTGCCGAAAATTGGTTTGGATGCGCGCACGGGGTTTATGGCGTTGACGCATGATCCGAAGATTGATGATCCGGCACTGGAGATGGCGTTGCGTTCTGACGTATTTTATATTGGCGCTTTGGGATCAAAGAAAACTCAAAGCACGAGGCGTGAGCGCTTGATGGCCTCTGGCTTTGACGAGACCGCTGTGGCGCGCATTCATGGACCGATTGGTTTGAACATTGGTTCAGTGGGTGCGGCTGAGATTGCGATTTCGGTGATGGCGGAAATGACGAAGTGTTTGAGGTTGGGCGGGTGAAGTTTGGTTGGTTTTACCTAAGTGACGCAGAAGGTGCGATTCTCGCTCATGCTGTGAGGCTCGAATCGCAAACTTTTAAAAAAGGCCGCGTGCTTTCGCGTGAAGATTTGGAGTTGTTGCGCACATCTCATATTGATGAAGTTGTTGCTGCCAAATTATCTGATGATGATGTGCCAGAAGACATAGCTGCAGGGCAGGTGGCCGCCGCGGCTTGTGGTGAATATTTGCAGGCGCAAGAGGCTTTTACCGGGCGGGCTAACCTTTATTCTGATGCGTCAGGTCTTGTTGAGATTGATGAGACCCGTTTAAAGGCTATCAATCACCTTCATGAGAGTTTGACGATTGCGACTTTGCCCAACCATGCGCGAGTTGATGCGCGCGCCATGGTGGCCACTGTTAAAGTTATTCCCTTTGCGGTGCCGCGATGGGTTTTAGAAGCGGCGCTGAAGGCCATTGGCTTGGCTCCATTGCTGAAAGTCGTTCCCTATAAACTTAAACGCATTGGTTTGATCATCACGAAACTGGCGCAAACCAAAGAGCAGCTGATTGCGAAGTCGGAGTCTTCTATCCGTGCGCGGGTGGTGGCGATGGGGGCGGAACTTTCTCAAGTTGTGCTATGTGAACATGCACAGGCTGTAGTGGCTGGTGAAATTAGAACCATGCAAGTTGATGCGATATTAGTTTTCGGTGCATCGGCGATTGTGGATCGTGGTGATATAATTCCGGCTGCCTTGGTTGAAGCAGGCGGTGAAGTTTTGCATATGGGCATGCCGGTAGACCCTGGCAATCTTTTAATGCTGGGTCAATTAAATGAGACACCCGTTATCGGTGTTCCATCCTGTGCTCGTTCTCCCAAGACCAATGGGTTTGACCTTGTATTGGCGCGGGTTATGGCGGGGATTGCTGTTACACCTTCTGATCTGATGGACCTGGGGGTTGGTGGATTGCTTGCGGAAATTCCGTCGCGTCCCAGCCCACGCGAGCAAAAGCCTGCAGCCCATGCCGCACCACGCGTTGCGGCGTTGGTTTTGGCGGCGGGATCATCGACACGCATGGGCAGCAATAAGCTGCTTGCGGATTTGCATGGGCAGCCGATGATAGTGCAAACAGTGAAACGAATTGCAGCTTCACGTGTCGAGAAGATTGTGGTTGTCACTGGCCATCAAGCTGGCGACATTCAAAATGCATTGGCGGATGAGAAGGTGACACTGGTTCATAATCCGCATTATGCTGAAGGCTTGGCGACGTCGTTGCGTGCTGGTGTTGCAGCTTTACGAAATTCTTGTGATGCCATTCTTGTTTGCCTCGGTGATATGCCGCTGATTGATGGGCGGGATGTAAACCGCATGATCGCGGCCTTTAACCCCGCTGAGCATCGCAGCATCGTGGTTCCGGTGCATGACCGCAGATTTGGCAATCCGGTATTATGGGGTGAGAAACATTTTTCAGCGTTACTTGCCTGCGAAGGCGACCGTGGTGCGCGCGGGCTTTTGGAAAGGCACTTGGATGAGGCCGTAGAGATTGCAATCGATAATCAAAGTGTGGTTCTGGATGCCGATACACCGGAAGCTTTGGCAGTGATTAGATCAATTGCAAATTCCTGAAACTCACATTGCCTTTGCGGCCGATGATGAGGTGGTCTTGCACAAGGATTCCCAGTGGCAAGCCGGCGTTGATTATTTTTTTTGTCATATCAATATCTGCCATTGAGGGTGTTGGATCACCTGATGGGTGATTGTGCACCATCACTATGGCAGTGGCAGAAAGTTCGAGCGCGCGCTTGATCACTTCGCGGGCATAGACGGGTGTATGATCAACAGTGCCAGTTTGTTGCACTTCATCGGCGATCAATTGGTTCTTCTTGTCTATGAACAGCAAGCGGAAACTTTCAACCTCATTGAAGGCCATGGCAGCTCGGCAATAATCGATGATGGCATTCCATGAGCTCAGCACCGGCTTATTGATGATCTGACCTTTGGTTAGCCGCAAAGCTGCGGCCTGGATGAGTTTCAATTCAGTGGCTACCGCCGGGCCAACGCCTTTGACTTCCATCAGGCGTTCAGGTTCCGCGCTGATCACTTCGGCAAAACTACCAAAGCGCGTCATTAAGGCTTTTGCGATGGGCTTGGTGTCTCCGCGTTTTATGGCTCGGAATAAAACCATTTCGAGAAGTTCATAATCGGGAAGTGCTGAAGGTCCGCCTTCAACGAACCGTTCGCGCAGGCGTTCACGGTGGCCAAGATGACCGATTTCAACGCCCACGTCTTCAAGCCCCCCTTTGCTCATACCTAAACCCTATAAGGTGGGCGATGCAGGCCCTTGGGGGAGAGGGTGAATATTTCGGAGCCCGTTTCGGTTACAGCGACTGTGTGTTCGAATTGCGCAGATAGCGAGCGATCGCGCGTGACCGCCGTCCAGCCATCGCTTAAAACTTTTACGTGGGGTTTGCCGAGATTAATCATGGGTTCAATTGTAAAAAACATGCCTGGCTTTAATTCTGGACCATCGCCCATTCGGCCATAATGCAGCACGTTGGGTTGCTCATGGAACTGGCGGCCTAAGCCGTGGCCACAAAAATCGCGCACCACGGTGCAGCGCTCGCGTTCGGCGTAAGTTTGAATGGCATAGCCAATATCGCCCAAATGAGCGCCAGGTTTGACCATGGCAATGCCGCGCATCAGGCTTTCATAGGTAACTTCTATCAGGCGTTCAGCCGCGCGTGGAATTTCGCCAACACCATACATGCGGCTGGAATCGCCGTGCCAACCATCCACAATGAAGGTCACATCAATGTTAACAATCTCGCCTTCGCGCAAGGGCTTGTCATTTGGAATGCCGTGGCACACAACATGATTGATCGACGTGCAGCAAGCTTTACGGTAACCGCGGTAGCCCAATGTTGCTGGAATGATTTTGTGGTCGGCAGCGAACTCCATGAAGAACCTGTCGATTGCCTCTGTAGTGGTGCCCTCTTTGACAAGAGGTGTTACTTCATCCAGCGCCATCGCGGTGAAACGGCCAGCTTTACGCATAGCCTCAAAGTCTTGGGGCTGGTGGCGGATAATTGTGGAAGCAGTTTGAGTTTTGGTCATGGGGCTATTTTGTCAGGGCTTTTGCGCGGGGTCAACTTGATCGTGTAGAAAGGGAAAAAGGAATCATTATGACCCAAGCACCCACAGCCGCTGTTCTGCTGATTGGCAATGAAGTTCTCTCTGGCCGCACCAAAGATAAAAATCTTGGGTTCATTGCGGATTATTTGGCCGCCCTTGGAATTGACCTATTGGAAGCGCGCGTTGTTGCTGATGATGAAGCCGATATTGTTGCGGCGGTGAATGCGCTGCGGGCGCGATACACTTATGTTTTTACGACGGGCGGCATTGGGCCCACGCATGATGACATAACGGCAGATTGCATTGCCAAGGCCTTTGGTGTTGGCATTTCGCACCACCCGCAAGCCGTGGCAATTTTGACGGCCTATTTTGAGGCCAATGGCCGAGAGCCAAATGAAGCGCGGATGCGCATGGCGCGAACTCCAATAGGGGCGTCATTGGTTGAGAATCCAGTTTCAAAAGCGCCAGGCTTTCGCATGGATAATGTATTTGTGATGGCTGGTGTGCCAAAAATTATGCAGGCGATGATGGAAAATATTGCGCCACAGCTGGTGAAAGGCGCAATAGTGCAATCGCGCACTATTGTATTTCAAGGCGGCGAGGGCGATGTAGCAAAGCCGCTGAAGGAGATTCAGGAGCGCTTTGACACAGTAACAATTGGGTCATATCCGTTTGAATCACCACAGGGTTTTGCAACGAACCTGGTTTTGCGTTCGCGCGACGGCGTGGCGTTGGGGCAGGCAACTGCGGAGGTGAGCGCTGCTGCTGCACAGTTGGTTCAAGAGGGCAAGGCGAGGGGATGGAGTTTAGATTAAGCGGCCAGAGCCTTCTTCACTTTCTCAGTTAAGTCATTTCTCGTAAAAGGCTTGTTCACCAGCTCGATCGTGTCTGGCAAATCCTGCATTTGGCGAACTGAACCTGGGGCATAGCCTGACATAAACAAGATACGAAGATCTGGACGCAGCTTTATTGCTTTGGCGGCGAGTTCTGGGCCGTTCATGCCGCCAGCCATGATTACATCTGAAAGGACCAAATCAATATCACGATTGTCATCGATCATTTTCAGTCCTTCGTGGCCATCGCTGGCGGTGATGATTTCGAAGCCCATTTCTTCAATCATGGCAGCTGCCACTTCGCGCACGGAATCATTGTCCTCAACGACTAACACTTTGAGCTTTTTGCTGGGTGTTGCTCCGGTAACTTCGGCAATTGTTGCGCCGAGTTCACGTTGCAAATGCTCTTGCAATTCAGCAGGGCGCTGCATTGGAATTGCGCCGGCAACGGTTTTCATCTTAGGCAGGTAGAGCTTGACGGCAGTTCCATGGCCAACTTCGGAATAAATTTTTACGTGGCCGCCTGATTGCTTCACGAAACCGTAAATCATCGACAAGCCAAGGCCTGAACCAGCTTCGGGGCCTTTGGTGGTGAAAAATGGTTGGAATACTTTTTCAATATTTTCTGGCGCAATGCCAGCACCAGTATCGGTGACGGCGATTTCAACATAGTCGCCCGGTGTGACTTCTTCGTTGGCTTCGCAATATTCTTTATCGAGACTGCGGTTGGCACTTTCGATCATCAAATTGCCGCCATTAGGCTTCATCGCGTCACGTGCATTGATGGCCAAGTTGAGGATGGCGGTTTCCAACATGGTTTGGTCAGCCTTGATCGGCCACAGCGCGGTTGCGGGCATGATCTTCAAGTCAACAGTCACGGAGATCGCTTGCTTCAACATATCTTCCATGCGGAACAACAAGTCATTCACATCAAGCTCTTTGTTCTGCAAGGTTTGTTGCCGAGAGAAGGCGAGCATGCGCTTGGTGAGGTCAGAACCCTTGTCAGCTGCTTCAATGGCTGCGCGAATGCGTTTCAAGGCGCGCTCGTCGTTTTTAACAATCTGCTCGACGAGCTGCAAATTTCCCATCACCACCATCAACAAATTGTTGAAGTCATGCGCGATGCCACCAGTGAGTTGGCCTACAGCTTCCATTTTTTGAGCTTGGTGGAACTTGCGCTCCAAGGCTTTGCGCTCAGTCACGCATTGGCAGGCGCCGAAAACTGATTCAATTTGACCCGATGGGTTGTGTTCGGGCTCCAAGGTGACTTGGAAATATTCGATCTCGCCAGTTTTGCTTTTTACAGCAATCTCAAGATTGTTTATTTTCTTGCCGAGCTTTGCAAGTTCGATGGCTTCGCAGAATTTTTCACGGTCACCAAGTTCAATCATCTTAATAAAGGCATCGAGATTTGGATGCACCATAGCATCGGCCATGCCGATGAGGGCTGCCAGTTCAGCAGTTAAACGTGAAACGCCAGTTTCAACGCGCAATTTGAAACTGCCGAGATGTGACACAGCTTGCGTACGCTTCAAGGCGAGTTCAGAGGTTTTTAAACGTTCGAGCGTGGACATTTGATCGTTGATGTTGCGGCATAAGCCAACAGCCTTCACTGGCTTTCCAGTTGCTGAATCGCGAATAACACCCGCTGCGGATTCAATCCAAATATAGCCACCAGATTGGGTTTTCACCCGGTATCGTGTTTGAAAAATTTCGGTGCCGAAGGGGGCGGTTCGAATTTTCCCGTCAAGGGTTTTGTCTTGGTCATCTGGATGGATGAGTTCGTTGAAGGTATTAAAATTAAGGTCTGATTGTCCAACTTTCTGACCTAAAATCTCATACATTTCTGGCGAGTTGAAAGTCTCGCCGGTTTCGTAATTGAAATCCCATAAGGCGTAGCCGCCGGACCGGAGCGCCAAGTTCAAGCGTTTTTCATTGCTCATTGCGGTTTCAGCCTGTTCCAAACTCGCATGCTGGCCGACGAGGACCATATTGCGTAAACCATCTTGGTTCCAAGGTTGGGTGCGGAACACGGACTTGATCATACTGCCCAATGGCGGTGTGTAAGTTACTTCGATTGATTGTTGCTCTGAAGGATCGAGCGATTCAGTTACAAATCTTGCTGAAAGACTGCCGGTGCCGAATTTCATCAGTGGCTTGCCGATCACGTCAACGCGCTGGCACGACCATTTGCGCAAAATCGCTGAAGAGGCATCCTTTACGATGGCTTCAGGCATTGAAACGACAATCATTTCAATGTTTGCAAGTTCAAAGGCCGTTACCAGTGCTTCAATCATGTTTTTACCGTCTTATTTGGTTTTGGTTTCACGCTCATTGTCGCGGGAAAGTATGAAGCAAGTGTTGATCAAATGGTTCTATTGCATTGAAACTGGCAATTATTGTGCGTATGCGGGTGTTTTGGAGTGGGTTTCATGGATGAAAAATGGCAAAAAAGTTTTCCTGTGTCCTGGGATCAATTCCACCGCGATGCGCGGGCTTTGGCGTGGCGGCTCTCGTCAGCGGGGCCGTTTTCAGCAGTTGTGGCCATTTCCCGCGGTGGTTTGGTACCAGCTGCTATTGTCGCGCGTGAACTTGGCATCCGCGTGGTTGAATCTGTGTGTGTTGCGTCTTATGACTATGATAAGCAAGGTGAAATTTCAATTTTGAAGCCGGTATCACCGGCCATTATTGGGTCAGACATGGGCGCAAGTGTGCTCATTGTGGATGATTTGGTTGATACCGGCGCCACCGCTAAGGCTGTGCGTGAAATATTGCCAAAGGCGCATTTTGCAACAGTCTATGCAAAACCGCAGGGTCGGCCGCTGGTTGATACATTTGTGACCGAGGTGAGCCAGGATACCTGGATTTATCTGCCGTGGGATATGGGCCTGCAGTTTGCGCCGCCGATTGGGGATAAGGCTACGGCTTAAGTGCTTGAGGCACTTTGAGAGCGGCCCATAAGCTCGGTAAACTCATGCGATGCAGCCATCATTTCGTCGCCCATAACTTTATGCACTGCAGTTTCGTGAGCCTTGCCCTTCATGGCGATAGACCCTGCGGAAATCAGCGCGAGTTCACGCGACCTGCCTTCCACCTCACCGGCTAGAATACAATCAAAACCAATTGCTTTACATGCATTTTCAGCGCGGGCAGCGGTGTTTACGGCATCACCTAACACGGTATAATTAAACCGCTCAGATGAACCCATATTGCCGATGCAAGCGGGGCCCGTAGCCAGGCCAATGCGTACAGCGATGGGCCAGCTCTCGATTGCTTGCAAGGTAGACTTGGCGGGCTCTGAGGCATTGAATTTTTCAATTTGTTGTTTGATTTTCAAGGCAGATTTTAAAGCGTGGTATTGATGATCAGGTTTTGCAACGGGGGCGTTCCAGAAAGCCATGACAGCATCACCGATATATTTATCTATGGTTCCGCCTTCAGCGAGAATTGCTTGGCTGCACGCATCCAGCACGCCATTTATGATTTTTACCAGTTCTTGCGGCGGCAGTTTTTCGCTTAAAGGCGTGAAGTTTTTAATGTCGACGAACATTACAGTTACATCTCGAATCTCTCCGCCAAGTTTCAAGTTTTGCGGGTTGCGTTCGATCTCAGCTAGAATTGCTGGTGCTACATAATGGGCAAAGCTGCGGCGCAGGTGGCGGCCTTGGCGATCGGTGACCATCAGTTTGTAGGCCGTGGTTGCAATAAAAGTGAGGAGCAGGGCTGCCGCTGGGAAAGTGAAATCTACAAGCAGGCCATAATTGCGAAACGCAACGGCGGAGAGGGCGGCCAATGCGGAGACGGCTAATGTTGTTGTGAGGATTGTTGCCATCGGACGCAGATAGGTGGCAAGCAGTGAAATCAAAAGTCCTAACAACACGGTTATTGTGAACTCACTTTGCTCCACCCAATCTGGCCTTGAGAGAAATTTGCCGGCCAGAATTTGTTCTATTGCTTGGGCGTGGACTGATACGCCGGGGATTGATTCACCCAAGGCAGATGTGCGCGTATCAAGGAGGCCTACGGCAGAAGTTCCAATCAAAACGATGTGACCCTCGATGAGTGGGCGCAGTGACTCCAGATCAATTTGGCGTAGAATTTTTTCTGCTGAGACATAGAGGGCAGGATCGTCTTTGCGATAATTGATCTGTAAAAATCCAGACTCTGAAGTTGGAATTTCAATATCACCCACGCGGATGGATTCGATAGTGTTTTCGAAGCTGCTTGAGCCGTTTACAATAAATGTATCGGCTTGTTGGGCGACGCGCAGAGATTCCAAAATCAGACTGGGAAAAAGCGTTTTGCCATCGCTCCACAGCAGCGGCACTTGGCGCGCTACGCCTTGATCTCCGGCCAGATCAATGTTCATGCTGCCCAGGCCTTTGGCACGGGCATCAAGTATTGCTAGATTGGTGGTAATTTTTGCAAGATGCAGGGGTGCGTCAATTGTGGAAAGACCAGTTTGGGCGAATGCTGCTTTGCTGGATGGCCGTGAGGTATTTTCACCTGCAGTTGACGCAAAGGCATTCACTACAGGGCTTAACGCAATAGCCTCTGCCAGGAGCTTATCATTATCAATTGCAGCGCTTTGTGACATGCGATCTGGTTCTGCAAAAATAATGTCGAAGGTAATGGCTGATGGGCCGAGCTTGTTGAGATTGGTCAGAAGCTTGGCTATTTCATTTCTGGGCCATGGCCATTGGCCGATTGATTTAAGCGAGGCCTCGTCAATATCAACTACTCGAACGGGTTGTGCAGGTTCTGCGCTGCGCGGCCAGATAGTTTGCAATGTGTCAAAGCCTGCGCCGCGCAAAGTTGCGAGTATGGGCGGGTCGTAGCTGCGAATGGTGAGCGCCAGCGCAGCCACGACGAGGCCGAGAGTTAGGCCAATAAGATTATTGGCTCTTGGCATAAATTTCTATCAGTCAGGACGTTGTTGGAATCGTTCTGGCGCTTTGTTCGAGCCTCCTTGGTTTCCAAAATCAAATGTAACAAATTTTCGGCAAGCACCAATGTTTAAGTGAAATGCCTTATTCAGTGGCCGCTGATCGATGGTATAGGGTAGCTTACGGCTGAGGCCATTGGATTTATTATTATCGAAAAGTTCACGCGTATTTTTGTTTTTGGCAACGCCTAAATCACAGCCTGCGTCCAAGTTAACGCAACTGTTCGTCAGGTTGCAAAGATTCACCTTGCCTTGGTGGACGGCAACGCCGGTATCGCCCTGAACCCAGAAGTCAAAACCAGTTCCACGAATGCCGATGGTGGCGTTTGCGGTTTTGATATTATAGGCTTTCTTCGCGCTTTTTCCTGTGATGAAACGGAATGTGCCGCGCAGGGCATTGATGGCGATTTTATCTGCGGTGCCTGCACCGCGCATCAAGAATTTTTCAATAACCAGGCTGGAGCCTGGCCCCAAAACTAATTTGGTGCCATCAACAAATAATATTTGAACATTGCCGCCGCCGACTGAAATTTTATCTTTTTCAAAAATTTCACTACCAGCTGCAAGCACGCGATTGCCTGCTTTAGGTGAACCACTTAAGGCCACGACTTTGGCGATTGAAGCAGCTTGGGCCACGCTAACGCAAGACATTGCTGCAAAAAGGACGATAAGGCACAGGTTCCGGATCACGGTGAAAACTCCGACATAGCAAACCCCCTTACTTTTGATTTAGACTGTTGAATTCCAGTTGGCAACACTCATCACTCCACCTAAAAGATGCAACATGATTGCAAGTTCGCAGATTTTAACGGTTCTGTTTTTGGTGGTGGCGT
The DNA here is from genome assembly GCA_031416755.1 of Hyphomicrobiales bacterium. Lineage (GTDB taxonomy): Bacteria > Pseudomonadota > Alphaproteobacteria > Rhizobiales > Aestuariivirgaceae > Aestuariivirga. Next base: position 1,355 of record JANOUE010000116.1, on the reverse strand, counting down.
TTCAGCTCAAGCATTTTATATGTGATGGGTTGTTGCAAACCAAGGCTATGGTGAGTTCGAAATCTAAATATGGCGATGGCTTGGGCTTAATCCATGCTGGGATTCACGGCATGGGCACGGCGGTGATATTGCTGTTGTGGCGGCCTGTGGGGATGGCAGTGCTTGGCTTGGCGGTGCTGGATTTTTTATTGCATTACCATGTAGATTTCGCCAAAGAAAATATCGTGAAGCGCGCCGGATGGACAATTGCCGATGCAAAATATTGGTGGGCTTTAAGTGCCGACCAAACAATTCATCAGCTCACTTACGTAACTTTGACTTACGCGGCACTCACCATTTAACTTCATCATCTGCAAATACTTTTCTCGTGTTGGCGCGGCGCATTTTTTGTGCAAGGTCGCGGCCTAGGAGTTGATATAGAATGCCGGAAATTTGACTATCTTTGGCCGTTACCTTGGCCATTCGCATTTTTGAAAATGCCAAGGCCCGAGCTGGTTCATCGATAGTCACTTTAGCGGTTGCCGGGTTTCCGGTGAGATATGCAATTTCACCTACGAAAGAGCCTTTTTCCAGGTGAGTGATGTACCTGCCGTCAACTTCAACTTTGGCACGGCCAGAACAGAGAAAATATAAAGCATCAACTGGTGCATCTTGTCTGGTGAGAACATCACCAACTTGGTAATCCTTCCAATCAGCAGCTTTGAGCATACGAGCAATTTGACTGTCATCCAAACCGCTGAAAGATAGGCGCAACATGTCGGCGTCCTTTTCGGGCAGTCTTGCGTTTATTTTTTCACGGATGAGCCAAATCAATTGATAAAGATTGATGATGATAAATAGCGCATCCCACAGCACACCCGACGTGGTGTTGGTTCCAGTCATGCGGAAATATACGATTTCGAGAAAAAGCCCGCAAACTGCAACCACCCGTAGCCAAAATACATTCGTAAGAAAATAAGAAATAGCAATGACAATGTATGCGAGATGTGACGGAATTTCGGTGAATGGGAAATAATTTTCCATCTTTTCCTCTAAGGCAAATCAAAAAACACGTTCACGCGATCTGGTAGCGCTTGTCAAGAAGCAGTTCCCCACCTATCAGGGGCCGTTGATTGTGCGGGCGTGGCGTAATGGTAGCCGCAACGGACTTAAAATCCGTTTTTCGAAAGGAAGTGCCGGTTCGAGTCCGGCCGCCCGCACCAAAGTCAGTTTACTCCAAGTGTAGAGATTGGATTTTCATACTTTGAAGCCTCGGGTTTGCAAGTCTGCTTGCACTGGGACATCCTGAGGTGTATGACAGTGCAGTGCAACGGCCTAGGTGTTATCATGCGCCACCATCGTATCTGGTTTTGTTG